>JBCAZE010000224.1:0-4469 GCA_039700805.1 Pseudomonadota bacterium
TTGACGGGTCTTTCGTTGACAGATGGCCTGCAGGTTCTCGGTCACCCTCGATGATCAATTGAAAGCCCGCCGTCTTCGCAACCTCATCGGAAAAGGTCAATCGCAAGGCATAGCGTTCACCAGCTTTGACGACATCCGGCAGTCCCCGAATCGTTGGCTCGTCTGATGCATATTGTGGCGCGCGCTCCCAATGGCAGCTAGCGCAATGATCGGGATGGGCCGGGTTCGCGGCGCCCCAGGGCGGTCCCTCCGGGTAAGCAATCAACGTGCACGGTAGCAGCATCGAGCCAATCGCGAGACACCACTGAATCAACGCACGCATCAGTCTTGATCTGCTTCTACCATCGCTCTGCCCACCGTATTGGTGTCAGCACCAAACCAAACGCTCTTAGTCGGCGCATGATAGTGCATATGACGAATCGTCCCACCGCCAGAGGCGACTGGCGTTTCGTTGAAGAACGTTTCCGTTGCTGGGTCGAAACCGACGAATACGTTGGGTTGCACACCGGTTGCGACGAGCCACACACGGCCGACACCATCTGACGCCATGCCATAAGGTTTAGCGCCCTCACCTTGAGGCATTGGCCATTCTTTGAACTGCTCGGTGGCGGGATCATAGCGTCCGAGTCTTCCGTTTGCGTAGTCCCCGTACCAAACGGTGCCATCAGCGAGGACTTCCAAACGGCGAGGACGTGACGATTGATCCGGTAACGGAATTTCTGTTGCTGAGAGTGTCTCTGCGTCGATATGCACGAGCTTATGGCTACCGAACAACACAACCCACACGTCGCCATCGGGCGCCAGTTTGATGCCGTAGGGGCGCGACGACGGCGTTGCTGACGGAATCAAGTCAACCTTCCGCGTGTCTATGGTTAAGCGTCCCATCTGATTGCCGCCCTGGACGGTAAACCAGATATGTGACTGGTCTTCGTCAAAAATCAGTGTATGCGGATCGCGGGCCGATGGGTCCGGCATCGGTATCTCTTCTATGTCGCCGCTGTCTGGATCATAACGACCGATTAGCGCCGTACGATTTCCTGCATACCAAACGATGCCGTCATCACCGACGATTAAGTTGTGTGGCCCTGAGCCTGGTTTCAACGCAACCTTCTCGAATTCCCCCGTGTCGACATCTAGTTTTGCCAGATAGCCGGCTCGCTGCCCAACAAACCAGACATCATCCGCACTGATCGCATAAGGGTCTCGCGGACGAGAGGATTCATACGGGACTTTCCACTCATCGATAGGGATCGACTCGGCCTGCGCATCTTGGAGAATAAACAGCGACAAAACAGCCATCGAAGTAAACTTGAACATCATGCGCGTAGCTCCATCTAGGGGGAGCTTAAAGACTAACTGACGCCAAACGGATTGCCAAAAAAAACGGGGCACTGATCACAGTGCCCCGCCGTACGGTCCGCTGTGACGAACGCTTAGTAGCGTCGCGAAGGCAGGCGCTCGATCGTCACTCTCATGACAGGATCGGCCCAGTCGTGAACACGCGGATCAAGATCGTTGTCACCAACGACACCCGGATGCGGAATGATGACACCGTTTTCTGCGAGCAACGGATTGCTCTCACCGGTACCAGCATCATCAGAACCAACGCCGATCAGACCCTGGCAAGGCGGCACGATATCCGCGAAGTCCTCCGTGTTCTTTTCTGTGCGCGTATCGTAACCGCGCGCCAAAATCGTCTTGCTGCCGTAACGTGGCAAGCGCACCGAATCGATGCCCGTAAAGCCATCATTCGTACAAATCAACATGCTGACGATCGACAGACGACGTGCACGCGCGTCAGTCGCGAACTCAAACGTGTACTCACTATCGAATGGTGTGCCACCGGGATTGCCAGCCGGTACAACAGGTGCATCCCCTTGTAGAACCAGGCGAACATTGGTGTCGCCGGACAACGCAGTGACGAGCGGTGCAAGATTGCCGTTCTCCGCAATCTGACGAACCCCTTCAGACGCAGGCTCGCCGAGCGAGTAAACGTCTGCGCGACGGTTATGCACTGCAACAACGGGTGGTGTGAACGGCTGGCCAGCCGTCAAGTTGGTCACGGTCACGCGGTATTTGACAGCATGACGGTCGGACGCAGACGCATCCGGTGCGACTGCGAGGGCAAAGCCGACGATAGCGGCTGCTTTAAGAACAAGAACTCTGGCATCCATCGGGATCTCCTAAACTGTATCGATAACTCCCGGACGGGCCGGGCTTTGCGAACATCGCAGAGAGATCCTAGGCACCAGTTATCACGCGACTATCACGAATTGATAGTGATACCGTGACAAAAGTATCCCACCCAGTGGCCACCGACGACCGAGACATGAACTACCCTCACCATCGTAACGAGTCGGCGCAGCAACACGGCGTGTTCTGGACGGCAAAAGGGCACGACGGTAGAGTGGGATCAGACAGGAGGAACTGTAGATGAGAGCATGTTCGGCATTGGTACTCGTGATGTTGTCCGCACTGCCGACAGGCTCGGCGGCCGACGCACTGTACGACGACGAAGGTATTCTCGAGGTGACCTTAACGGCGCCGATGCGGCAAATACTCCGCGACAAAGATAACCCTGAACGGCCCTACTTCGACGGTACATTTGGGTTTTCCGATCCGATCAACGGCAATGTGATTGTCAACGTCGGCACCCGAGCGCGCGGCAACTATCGGCGAGAGCATTGTCGCTACATCCCGCTGCAGCTCAATTTCAAGAAATCCGAGGTCCCGACCACCTATTTCAAAAAACAAAACAAGATCAAGTTGGTGCGCGGCTGCAAACCTGGCAGACGCGCCGAAGACTGGCTGTTGCTCGAGTATCTCGGCTACCAAGTCTGGCAAACGGTCAGTGACTATCACTTTCGCACGCGCCTGCTCGAAATCACCTACGTCGATACGGACCGGGACGGGAAATCACGTCAGGGGCTCGCATTTATTATCGAGAGCGATAACGACACCGCCAAGCGACTCGATGCATCCATTGTTGAGACTCGAATCCAACGCGGGCAACTCGACGAAGCACACACCGCGCTGTTCGAGATTTTTCAGTTTTTTATGGCCAACTCTGACTATTCAACAACGCGTGTGGCAGAAGGTCGAAAATGCTGCCACAACACGCGCCTCATGGATTTCACGGGCGACGCGACCGGGTTACATCTTGTGCCCTATGACTTTGATCATTCGGGCCTGGTCAACACCAGTTATGCCAGCCCACCAGACTGGCTAGCTGACAAAATCACAAGCGTTCGCCAGCGGCAGTTTATTGGTGTTTGCAAGTCCGACGACGCGTTGTGGCAAGTTGCTATCGAACGATTCCAGGAAGAAAGAGATACCATTCGTGCATTGCTCGATAACAAGCGCCTAACCAATGGGACGCGTCGCGCAACGCTTCGTTTTTTTGATGACTTCTACGACATCTTGGATGATCCGAAGAAGATCCAGCGTTTTATTATTGACCAGTGTCAGGGCGGAAAGCGCGAGTAACGTATTTGTCGACCTTCGACGGACGCCGGACCAGAGGCTTGATCGCCTCGAAGTAGGCTAGCGTTGCTTCTGGAGGATCTTCCGGGCTGGGTAGCGGTATTGCCTGCCCGTTGACGAGCGCACTGTAGATGCCATTCTCGATTTGCAGAGACGCGCGTTCAGAACCGTAGTGCTCTGACAAACCGACGTCGGCAAGTAAAACACGACCACCAAAACGCGGCACGATCGCGCCCATGAGCGGCGTGTGGGCGACAACAATGCGCTGTACACCGTAGAAGTCGAGCATGGCCTTGAGCTTCAGAAGATTCTCTTCCGTTTCGGCCATCACGGCCAAACCGCGATACCACAATGGACCATCCGATGCGTTGATGATGGAGTCATCTTCCGACGCGCGCGCATCCGAAAGCTCCGCCCTAACCGCGGCATTGATCTCATCGATCGTTTGCAGGGGGCCATCGAGATTGATCCCACCATGGACAAACAACGCATCGTTAATCCTCACGACGGTATCGTGCTCACGAACCCAAGCGCCGAAATCCCCGTCAGCAGCCCATGCCTGCCGATGCTCGGTGTACCCGACGGGATACTCATCTTTCCACGCCAGAAAATAACCACGATCAAACGTCGGCCACTCTTCTTCCGGCGTGCTGCGCTTGATCCAAGCAACGTATTTGTCAAAGTATGCCTTCTGCCGACGCTCTGAGTATTTGTCGCGCAACGCCTCATACTCGCCAGGATGGACGTAACGCAAATCACCTCGCATCACCATGGTCTCGTGATTACCGATCAAAGCATGCACCTCGCCGCCTGCCTCCGCAGCCTGGCGCTCGAGTGACTTCATCAGTCGAATGACACGATCGCTATCGGGCCCGCGATCAGGAATATCTCCGATTTGTACCAGATGAGATTCCCCGCCAAGCCATTTGCCACGACGGTTAACGAGTCCAGCGTCGCGAAGCGCAGCGACGAATTGTTGGTAGTCA
>JBCAZE010000044.1:0-19632 GCA_039700805.1 Pseudomonadota bacterium
ATCGATCAGTGCTAGATGCTCGGGTCTCTCGAAATAGGATCTCACTCGCTCGGCCACGATCGGCCCAACGTCGTTCACAGCGATCAACTGCTCCAGGTCAGCGTCGCGAATACCCTCAAGATCACCAAAGTGGTTAGCCAGGGACTCGGCGGTGGTCTCCCCTACCTCTCGAATACCCAGTGCAAATAAGAAACGAGGCAATGTGGTTTGTTTGCTCTTTTCGATCGCGTCGACCACATTTTGAGCTGACTTCTCAGCCATGCGCTCGTAGCCAGACAACTCTTCTACTGTCAGGGAATACAAATCAGCCGGATTTTTGACTCGCGACTCCGAAAGTTGCTCGATCAGCTTCGCACCGAGCCCCTCAATGTCCATCGCTTTTCTGGACGCAAAGTGTTTCAGGCCTTCGGTCCGCTGGGCTTTGCAGATAACCGGGCCGCCGGTACAGCGCGCCACAGCCTCGTCTGCAATACGTTGAACCAATGAGCCACACACTGGGCAGGCAGACGGTAATCCAACGGCCACGGCACCGTCCGGGCGTCGGTCCAACAGGACCGAGGCAACTTCGGGGATTACGTCACCAGCGCGACGCACGACGACCGTGTCGCCCAGGCGAACATCCTTGCGTTGCAGCTCATCGATATTGTGCAGCGTGGCGTTGCTGACGGTAACGCCGCCAACAAATACCGGCTTCAACCGAGCGACAGGCGTCAACGCACCCGTGCGGCCAACCTGCCAATCGACGCCCTCCACCGTGGTCAGCGCTTCCTCTGCCGGGAATTTTCGGGCGATGGCCCAGCGCGGCGCGCGTGATACGAATCCAAGTTCGCGCTGTTGAGAGAAGGCGTCGACCTTAAATACAACACCATCAATATCGAAATCGAGCGTATCGCGACGCTCGCCCAACGACTCAAAATAACGATGGCACCCAGCGGCGCCTTCAACGACTTCGGCTAACCCACTCACTTTTAGCCCCCAGGACTTCAATGACGCGAGCGTCTCGCTGTGCGTATCGGGCAAGCTGCCACCATCGACAAACCCAACAGCGTAACAAAACATATCGAGCGGTCGTTGGGCCGTGAGTGCCGGATCGAGCTGTCGAAGACTGCCAGCCGCCGCATTGCGTGGGTTCACGAACGTCTTCTCACCACGCTCGATCGCCTTCGCGTTGTATTGGTGAAAACCGGCCTTGGGCATCACAACTTCGCCGCGAACCTCGAGTCTCTCGGGATATCCGCTGCCGGTGAGTTTCAATGGCACCGAGCCAATGGTGCGGATGTTGTGGGTAATGTCTTCGCCAGTGCTGCCATCACCACGTGTTGCAGCACGAGACAATACGCCGTTCTCGTAGAGCAGAGAGACCGCAGCGCCATCAAACTTGGGCTCAGCACTGACCGAAATGTCGCCGTTGGCATCGTCGAGCTCTAATCGCTCCGCAACGCGCTTCAAGAAGGCATCGAGCTCTTCGTCAGAAAACGCATTGTCCAACGACAACATCGGTATCAAGTGCTCGACCGTCTCGAAGCCGGCGATCGGCGTCGCACCCACACGCTGGGTTGGGGACTCTGGCGTGACTAATGCCGGGTAATCAGCTTCGAGTGCTTGCAGCTCACGCAGCAACCGGTCGTACTCCGCATCGGGGACCGAAGGATCATCGAGCACATAGTATCGATGGTTGTGCTCGTGAATCGCCGTGGAAAGTGCATCGGCGCGCGCCTTTATCTCTGGCGAGACTGTTCCCGTGTCGCTCACTGTAGTTTTAGGTGCTTAAGCTCGTATTGAATCAGGTCTTCACGAAGGAATCGCTCACGCTGAATACTCAACGTGCTGCCATCACCATCCAACAATTCACCTTGCAGAGAGATGGCCACCGCTCTCGCCGCCTCAATCATTTTGTCGAAAGCGTCAACGCCACGACCGGGCCCGGGTCGCAGCATAAAGAAGCTCAGCCCTGCGAGCGTTTTATCGGCGAGATTCTGAAGATCGAAGGTTCCTGGCTCGGTCAAACTTGCAACAGAGAACAAGGCGTCTTCGCCATCGCTGTCATCCAACTTGTGGAATATGCCGAAGCGCCCGTGAGAGAGTCCAGCGTCGCGCAACGTCAATATCACCTCTTCGGCAGAGAACTCTTTTTGCGCTTTGCCGACGATGCGAAGTGAAATCACTTTCTCCGGCGCATCGGCGTTGGAACGCTTGGGCTGAGGCTCTGGCTCGGGCCCTTCGGCGCCAAAGACATCTTTCGAGAAGGCCTCTTCATCCGCCCCATTGATGCTGTCTACCGCCTCGCTAAACGCCGGCGTGACTTTGATAATCGACGACTCTGGCTCGCCAACCTCATCACCGAAGTTGGGTTCGACACGTTCCACCGCCGGACTGTTGCGAACTTCGGCGGCTGGTTTACGACGCACGGTGAGATAGACCGCAATGATGATAACGATCCCTATGACGAGTAACGCTATGCGCAGGCTATCCATCGTGCTTCTTGCCTCAGGCGGCCGCCATCTTGACGGCTTCGTCGATATCCACAGCAACGAGTCGAGAAACGCCCGGCTCGTTCATGGTCACACCCATCAGTTGTTGCGCCATCTCCATCGTCGCCTTGTTATGGCTGATGAATACAAACTGCACCGTTTCCGACATCTCTTTAACGATATTACAGAAACGACCCACGTTGGCATCATCAAGCGGTGCATCAACCTCATCGAGCATACAAAACGGTGCGGGATTCAATTCAAAAATCGCAAACACCAGAGACACGGCAGTCAATGCCTTCTCACCACCCGACAACAAGTGAATCGTGCTGTTGCGCTTGCCCGGCGGCCGCGCCATGACGGTCACGCCCGCTGCCAATAAGTCATCACCGGTAAGCTCGAGATAAGCCTGGCCACCGCCGAACAGTTTTGGGAACAAGCGCTGGAACCCACTGTTGACGCGGTCGTAGGTCTCTTTGAAACGGTTGCGAGTCTCGCGGTCGATCTTGCGAATTGCATTCTCGAGTGTTGTCAACGCACCATTCAAATCTTCGAGCTGAGCATCGAGATAGTTCTTTCTTTCTGCTTGCTCTTTAAACTCCTCGATCGCAGCCAAGTTGATCGGACCTAACCGATCAATGCGCTTCTGGGTTTTCTCGAGCTTCTCGGTCCAACTGTCGATGTCTGCATCCTCAGGCATCTCATTGCGGATTTCCTGAAGCTCAAACTGAGTCGCACTGAACTGCTCCATCAACCCTTCTTCGCGAACTTTGGTCTCTTGACCGGCAATCTTCGCTTCGGAAAGTGACTCACGCGCTTCGTTCACCGATTGCTCATGGTCGGATCGCCGCTGTTCGAGTTGACGCAATTCTGTCTCTGCGTTTTCTACGTGTTGGCGTGCTTTACCGAGCTCGGACTCGAGATCGACCCGCATCACCAGCTGCTCGTCGAGCGTTTTCTGCATGTGCGCTACCGGCGCTTCTGCTTTGGAGATTTCTTGCTCCAATGCGTTTTTGCGCTGCTGGTATTGTTCAAGCTGACGCTTCATGCGAGTAAGACTTTGCTCCGCCGACTCGCGTGAACTACGACGCGACTCATAGCTGATAGCAAGATCCCGCGCAGCGCCGCGGTCTTGCGCCGCCTGTTCTCTTGATCGTTCAAGCTCACTGCGTAGCGATTGTTTTTGTGTCTCCAGACGCTCGCGATCGTCCGCGACCGTCGTGATGCGTTGCCGATTTTCCTCCAGCACCTGCTGGCTCTCAGCAACCTGAGATTTCGCGTCCTCACGTTCACGCTCGATTTCAGAGAGCGACTGCGCGCTAGCGTTGGCACGTTGCTCGGCCTGCGCGAGGCGAACCGCCGCGCTCTCGACCGCAGCGCTCGCATCCGCGGCAGCCCTGTTCGCTTGTGCGGCGGCTTGACGCAAAGAATCACGCTCGGTTTCCAACGCTTTGATACGGCCTTCAGCATCTGACAGCGCCGTCTCGCCTTCCTCGACATCACGACGTTTGTCTTTGATCGCACGATCGAGATCACGAATCTCCTGCTCTCGCTCAAGCACGCCGCTCTTGGTGTCTTCGCCACGGCTGACGCGGACCCAAAATGGGCTTAACCAAACACCATCACGTGTGATGACGGACTCGTCTGGTGCTAATCGGTCGCGCATCGCCATCGCATCGGATAACGAACCGGCAATCGCGACACTAGAGAGCAAGTGCGACACCGCTGCCGGGGCACGTGACACTTTTGAGGCCAGACGGCTCTCGCGCGCTTCAGCGCCGGTGCCGCCGGTCTCAATCAACGTGATCGCACCGTCGGTCAAACCTGCGATATCGCGAACCGCACTTTGCACATCGTCGACGCATACCGCTTGCAGATAACTGCCAAGCACGGTCTCAACGGCACGATCCCAACCGTCTTCGACTCGAAGCGATTGCGCCAGTCGCGGCGCTTCCTGCATCGCGTGGCTCTCGAGCCAATCCTGGATCTGGTCGGTGCCTTCACCGAGCGCTGCTTTCTGAAGCGCCTCTAATGATGCATAACGCCCGAGCATGGTTTGCAGCTCAGAGCGCTCTTTGTTCAACGCGGCATTCAGCTCGCCGACGCGTGCGCGTGTTTGTCCGAGTGTGGCATCACCCTCTTTCAATCGTTGTTCCGCGCTTTCCAACGCCGCGCTCGCTTTCGTCGCCTCCGACTTGGCCGCATCGCCAGCGACACGAAGGTCGTCGAGCGGGATGGACGCCCGCTCTTGTTCGACAGATGTCGCTCGCTGTTGCAAGCGCTCGATACGCTGCTGCAGCTGTTCGGTACGTGTGTTTTCGACCTGCACAAGGCGCTCAGCTTCGCTCGCCTTGCGGTTGAACGCTTCCCACTCTTCTTGCCAGGCCGACATCGCAGCCTCTGCTTTTTGCAGTGACTCGGCAGACGCTCGCTCGCGCTCTCGGGCCTCATCGAGACCAGGCTCGAGTTCACTCAGTGTGAGCTGCAATTGCTCAAGCTGATCCGCGTCTTTTTCAATATGCCCAGCGATTTCGGTGACGCCAGACACGGCACGCTCAAGATCCTCTTGTTGTCGCTGACGCATTTGCCGATTGTGCTCGATCGACTGCTCCAGTCGAGCGATCTCAGCACCGACTTTGTAATAGCGTCCCTGCACTTCATTGAATGCATCGCTGGTCTCGGTGAGTCGCTCACGGCGATCTTCGATCCCCGCTTCTGCCTTACGCTGCTCTGCGATACATGCCTGCAAGTGATTTTCACGCTCTGCCAGCAGGCGTTCATTTTGTTCCGCGAGCAGTTTGAGCTCGGTCAGTCTGAGGCCAAGCAACTCGGCAGTCGTGCGTCGCTCCTCCGCTTTGAGCTTTTTGTACCGCTCAGCTGCTTTCGCTTGACGGTCGAGGCGTTTTAACTGTGCCTCCACTTCCTCCAGGAGATCGGTCAAGCGCTCGAGATTCTCCCGCGTATGCTTGATGCGATTCTCCGTCTCTCGACGACGCTCTTTATATTTGGAAATACCGGCGGCTTCTTCAATAAAGACCCGCATTTCTTCCGGTTTCGCCTCAATCAAGCGCGAGATCATGCCCTGCTCGATAATCGAGTAGCTTCTCGGACCGAGCCCGGTGCCAAGGAATATCTGCGTAATGTCTTTCCGGCGACACTTGGTGCCATTCAAGTAGTACGTTGAAATCGCATCGCGAGAGACCGTTCTTTTGATCGATATCTCGTTAAAACCGGCATATTGCCCGCCGACTTTGCCGTCGCTGTTGTCGAACAACAACTCGATCGACGCCATGCCGACCGGCTTTCTGGCGCTAGAGCCATTGAAAATCACGTCGGTAATCGAATCGCCGCGCAATCGACTTGCGGAACTCTCACCCATTACCCAACGGACAGCATCGATAACATTCGATTTTCCGCAACCATTGGGACCTACAACCCCAACGAGATTGCCGGGAAATTCGATCGTTGTGGGCTCAACGAAAGACTTAAAACCGGCCAGTTTTATTTTACTAAGGCGCATTTGTTCTTTAGATCACTCTTGTCTGGTTCAACGGTGGGTTGGCACCGATGTAACGGCGTAGTGTAAGCTAATTTGGTTCGCAAAACGATTGTCGCGGAACCGTGACAATTTGCCTGTCACGGCAACCAAATTCCGATCAGATACAGAGATTCCAATGAGCTATAAACCCGAGAAAACCCCACGCCCGGGGCCTTCCAGAGATCTTGAGACTTTCCCGAACCCGAATCCGGAGCGCGACGTGGTGATCCGCATCCATACGCCCGAATTCACCTGTCTTTGCCCAAAAACGGATCAACCTGACTTTGCAACGATTTACGTCGAGTACATTCCGGAATCGCTGTGTGTAGAGCTCAAGTCCTTGAAACTCTACTACTGGAGTTTCCGAGAAGAAGGGGCTTTTCATGAGGCGGTCACCAACCAAATCCTGGAAGACCTGGTTGCGGCGATTCAGCCGCGTTTTATGCGAGTGACCAGCGACTTCAACGTTCGCGGCGGTGTTTACACCCACGTGGTGGTCGAACACAAAGCGGATAATTGGGATCCAGCGCCTGCGGTTCAGCTACCACCGCCCGGGTTTAGCACAACAACGATCTGAGCTAAGCGATAACGAGACACTACAAATACAACGAATTCTCTGTATAATCGCCGCGCTTGAACACTTTCCCGACCGCGGAGGGACATGATGCCAGCGAAGAAAAAGGCAAAGAAAACAACGTCTAAGAAGAAGACGGTGTCCAAGAAGAAGGTAGCCAAGAAGGCAACCGCAAAGAAGGCGCCGGCGCGTAAGGTCGCCAAGAAGAAAGTGTCCAAAAAGAAGGTAGCGAAGAAAACCGCGACCAAGAAAACCGCCAAGAAGAAAACCACGAGCAAGAAAAAGACAGTGACCAAGAAGAAGGTCACCAAGAAAGCGCCTTCCAAGAAGAAAGTCGCCAAGAAAACGGCTGCAAAAAAGACAACCAAAAAAGTGGCTAAGAAAGCACCTTCAAAGAAAAAGACTGCGGCGAAGAAAAAAGTGGTCAAAAAGACACCTGCCAAGAAGGCGGCGCCTGCAGCAAAAACAGCAGTTGCTGCGAAGCGTCGCGATCTGACCAGTGGTCCGATCCACGGTATTGCGCCCTACCAGCCGAAGCGCAGCGAAGAGTACATGAGCGATGATCAGCTCGAGCATTTCCGCAAGATCTTGACGGCGTGGAAACGCGAGTTGATGCAAGAAGTCGATCGTACGGTGCATCACATGCAAGACGAAGCGGCTAACTTCCCGGATCCCAACGATCGCGCAACGCAGGAGTCTGAGTTCGGACTGGAGCTTCGCACCCGTGACCGCGAGCGTAAGCTACTTCGTAAGATCAGCCAGGCCCTCACCCGCATCGACGACGGCAGCTACGGCTTTTGTGAAGAGACCGGCGAAGAGATTGGTCTGAAGCGTCTCGAAGCGCGGCCGGTCGCCACGCTTTGTCTTGAGGCGCAAGAACGCCGTGAGCTCTCCGAGCGACAATTCCGCGATCGCGACGATCGCTACCGGTAAGCCCTATATCGGCCGGTTTGCGCCCTCGCCAACCGGCCCACTTCACTTCGGCTCGCTTCTAGCAGCCCTCGTTAGCTACCTCGATGCACGTCACCACGGCGGCCAGTGGCTGGTGCGTGTTGAAGACATCGATCCACCGCGAGAGATCAAAGGCGCTTCCGACCAAATCCTCCGATCCTTGGAAGCCCACGGGTTGCACTGGGATCAAGACGTTCGTTTTCAGCGCCACAGCGATGCGCTGCACAACGCTGCACTAGAGCACCTCAAGAACACGGGCAATACCTTCCATTGCCGTTGCGCCAGAAAAACGCTAATCGCGGACGGACACAGTCGGCGTTATCCCGGCATTTGCCGTTTGCAAGGCCATACGGACGGCGCTGTGCGAGTGCGTGTCACCGACACCCCGTTAACCGTGACCGATCGTTGGCAATCGCCGCTTCATATACGTTTGGACGAATCGCCTGGCGACTTCATTGTCAAGCGCCGAGATGCACTGATCGCTTACCAATTGGCTGTCGTTGTCGATGACGCAGACCAAGCGATTACGCACATTGTTCGTGGGCACGACCTCTATGAATCAACGCCCAGGCAAATGTGGTTGCAACACTTACTCGGGCTCGATACGCCGCAATACGCACACTTTCCGGTTTTAGTCGGTGCCGACGGCCACAAGCTCAGCAAGCAAACCGGCGCGCCTGCGCTGGATGACACCCAGCCCGAAAACAACCTGAAGCAGTGTTTTCGCTGGCTTGAGCTAGACGACGATGCCGCGTTGCCAGATGGCGATGTCGAAACTCAAATCGACTGGGCGATTAGCCGCTATCGCCCAGATTCGATGACTGGGAAGACCGAGATCAAGCTGTCCACCAAAAACTGATATCGCAGTGCAGCATATTCCGCTAAACTACGACCAACCTTAGGCACCCGGTCACCATTTTGCGCACTATCAAGAAGTATCCAAATCGTCGTCTATACGATACTGAACTCAGTAAATACATAACCTTATCGCATATTCGTGATCTGGTACTTGAGAAAGAACAGTTCGTCGTTATCGACAAAAAGTCAGGCGAAGACATCACGCGATCAATCCTGATGCAGGTGATCAGCGAACAAGAACAACATGGTGAACCTGTGATGACGGAGGACTTTCTGTCTCAGATCATCCGTACCTACTCCAGCGCGATGCCGAATGTTGTCAGCAATTACCTCGAGCAAAGCCTGAAACTCTTCATGAACCAACAAGCGCAAGCACGGGATCGCATCCGCAAGGTGGTCGGTATCGACCCTGTTGACGCTGTCACAGGCCTTGCACAGCGAAACTTTGCACGCTGGCGGGCTGTTCAGGAAGAGGTATTCAAAGTCTTGAACCTCAAATCTGACGACGAGACAGACGCTAAAGACGGCAAAGACGCTCACAGCAAGAAACGCATCGATTGATGATCCGCGAAAGCGCGTTTAGGCCAGCTCCTGGCTTAGGCAATCGACATCTGCAGACGCTGCTACCCGCCTTAGGGTTGGTGCCAACACCCACACCAAAGACTCGGCGAGAGATCCTTGCCCTGCCAGACGGCGATTCACTCGCCTTGGACTGGCTCGACACCAACGCTGAAGACGCAGCGCCCTTACTGATGGTGCTGCATGGTCTTGAGGGCTCCAGTGAGTCGAGCTATGCCCGTTGCCTGCTCGACGTTGCGCAACAACGTGGTTGGCGGGCACTGGTCATGCATTTCCGTGACTGTGGCGACCACCGAAACCGCCTCGCACGGCGTTATCATGCCGGTGAAACGGGAGATCTCGCCTTCGTCGCCGATAGGCTCAGAGAGCGTTATCCCGACAACCGTCAGATGTTTGCAGGATTTTCACTGGGTGGAAACGTGCTGTTGAAGTACTTAGGCGAAAATCGGGAAGGTGCGCACTGCGATGCCGCGGTTGCGGTATCGGTCCCGTTTCTTTTGCAAGAAGCCTCAGATGCTATATCACAAGGTTTTTCAAAACTTTATCAATGGCATTTAATGCGAAATATGAAGCGCGCGCTGCGTGAAAAGTTTGCCCCAGAGTCTGCCCCCTTTGCTTATGAAGCGGCGCTCCGCACCACAACATTCGAGGAATTCGACAATCTGGTGACCGCGCCATTACACGGGTTCGCTGACAAAGACGAGTACTACCGTAAATCAAGCTCACGGCAATTTCTCATCGATATCGCCAAACCGACTCTGGTTCTACACGCAGTCGATGACCCGTTCATGACCACCACCATGATTCCGGAGCCGCACGAGTTGTCGGATCAGGTATTGCTGGAATTGTCCCGACATGGCGGCCATGTCGGCTTTATTACTGGCAATCGTATGCGCGAGCGCCGCTACTGGTTGCCAGAGAGAATCGGCGCGTTTTTTGAGGAACAACTCAGCGCTGCATAACCTGCTCACTGTTTAAACGGCGTATCGAGCGGGACCTCGCAGGCGGCAATCGACTCCGGTTTGTTCTCTCTATCCGTGAGCCAGCACTCATCGAAGACGGAGCAATAGCAGATTTCGATGTTCACCACATCGTTCTGGCGGATCGCCAGGCCGACGTCGGCATCCGGCGTCGTGAAAATGGTCATTTGCTGTTCCGGGGTCAATACCCGGGTGGATATGTGTGATTGCACATAGCCCTTTTTAGGTAGCGAATACTCCGCTTCGAGCCATTCACGCCACGTTGAATACCGTCGCCCCTCATGCTCGAGAACCACATAACCGATTTTTGCTGGCCCTAAGCCCTGGTTGCCGACACCGTAGCTCATCGTCTCGCCGGTGTAGGAACGATAGACCTCAACGTAGGGCCAAGTGGCCGCACGCATGAACGACCGATCAATCCACGCGGAATAGACCCCGACAACGACCGCAACCACACTGACGAGTACGGCGGAGGACCCTACCAGTAACTCCATATTGCGATACCAAGGTTGATGATCAGACACCTAAACGCCTCCCCTCAATGTCCAAGCGCTCATTTGCATCAAAAGCCGGACGCCAGCCCACAATCATGATTTGGGGCACGCCGTCTTGTAATTCGGCGGCAAGATCCACTGTTGGAACTTCTCACCTTCGTAGTCTCTAGGGTCGAGTTGCCCACCCTGCTGACGGAACCACTTGACCCACAGGTCTCGAATCTTGGGCTGGCTGTGGTCGATCATAAACCCACCTTCCGGCATCACGGGGGTAAACACATTCATCCCGCCTAGCAGTAAATAGTCGTGGCTCGCGACCGTCACAGAATCCTCGTCGGCAATTACCCGCCCATCAGGGCGCACCAGCGTTAGCGACATCGTGTTATTTTCACAAGCGACTTTGATACGGATACCATCCACGCCGACGCGTCTGCCATAAACGTGAACCTGACCTCTCAGCAAACGACGCAGAGACGCTCCAGTCATATCCAATAGTGTCAGTCGATTATCAAACGGAAAGACACGAAACACATCACCATAGGTCAAAGGACCACTCTGGAAATCCGCCCGTATTCCTCCTGCCACGTTGTGAATGGCGATATCTGCGCCCGATTGTTCGCGAATCGCGGCGGTCATCATCTTGCCGATCAATGAAAAGGGCTCATTTGCGCGGGTAAAAGGCCCCAACAACTCGACCCCTAGCGGCTCCGATTTCAACGCTAGAGAAACGTCCATGGCTGCACTAACGATCTCGCTAACCTCAGGCATGAGTCGCAGCGATATCCCTTCATAAGTCGCGTCACCGATGCCACCGTTGGGCCCACAACGTCGCGTTGACGAAGACCGCTCTAGACACATTGACTGCGGTGGATAGACAACGCGATTGACCACCTTGCCACTCACTCGGTCAACTTCGAAATCAACACGATCAAACGCACGAAGTCGCGTGTAAGCAGATGTAATCACCACATCATTGACGATATGCGCAATGCCCTCGTGGTGATGGCCAGCGACGATGTGGTTGACGAGCCCGGCCGGCAGAGCCTGCGCTAGTCTGAAGATTTCATCCGACTCATCACAAGAAGAGAGATCGCGAGGATCGTCGAACTCTGCGCACTCACCGCCCGCATGCGCGACAACGAATACGAGTTGAGCCCCATCCGCCCTGAGGCGCTTTGCGTTCGTCACGACGGTGTCGAGCAGCGGTGCCATCTCTAAACCCACGGTATTGGCGCCGATTGTGCTGGTCAGTGTCTCCGCTGTTGACAGACCAATGACGCCGATACGAACGCCGGCACGCGTGAACAGCACTGTGGGCGTAACATTTGGCCATCTAACCGGCGCGTTGGTTTTCTCATCGAGAATATTGGCGGCCAAAAACGCAAACTGCGCCTCTCTGGCCCTCGCTTTGATCACGCCGCGAGGGTCATCATCGGGTGATTCAGGAATCGCACGGGGGCCCACTGGCCCGAAATCAAACTCATGATTGCCAACGGTCGCTGCGTCGTAGCCCAGTGCGTTGTAGGTTGCCATGACAGCGGCACCCTCATTCAAATTCGATTCGAGTGTGCCTTGCCACATATCGCCCGCATCGAGAAGCACCACGCCTCCATCTTGCGACCGCAACTGACGCACGGCATCCACGTAGGCCGAGAATGCCAACAGACCCTTATCGTGACCGTCCAACTCCCCATGGACATCATTGGTGCCCAACACAGAAAGGATGACAGTATCCGACGGGGGCGGTGTGTTTGCGCAACCTGATAAGCATGCCAAACCGACGATGACCGACGCGTGCGTGACGACTCCCACGAGCTGCTGCCAATGGCGCACGATGTCTTGGCAATTTAAGGGAATGGCAACCATAGAACGTTCATCGCATTGGGAAGATCTGGCTTGAGTATACGCATCGTCACGCGTGTTTTCCGTAGTAGACAAACAAGCACAGAGCGGCGCTACAACCAACGCCGAACACGTTGACAGTAAGCGCTGTATTCCGCGCCAAACTTAGCTGCGAGCGCCTCCTCTTCTGGCTTGATCTGGAACCATGTCAAATAACCAACAAAAATCGGCAGTACCAACACCGAAAGCGGGTTCGCCAACCACAATGCCCAGCCCGTCAGGAGCGCGAACATCCCAAGATACATCGGATTTCTTGAATAGCGATAAAGGCCAGAAACGACCAATGAGCTTGCCTTATCAGGATTCAAAGGCGTCACCGTTGTTTTGGCTTTCAGAAACTTGTAGACCGAAATAGCTTCGATCAACACACCGATCATGACGAGACCAAGTGCTACCCAGGGCCGGAGAGAAAAGTCGATCGCGGTCGACGGGAATTGACGCGAAAGTCCCCACATGGCCGCGCCGCAAACCAAGCCAACGATCGGTGGTGGTATGAGTAGTTTCATCAGCGATCCCGATTCAGAACGGATTCAACGTGAAGCCATCCTGTTGCAGCTTGGCATGTGCCGTCATCGCCGACAGCGACATCACGACGCCAGGCAGCAAGTCTTTGGCATCAATATCTCGATAGGCCGCCGTCTGTCCACAAAGAATGATCTGCACATTCGCATTGACCAACGCTTCAATCAACGCGGCGTTCTTATTCACGCCACCAAAGCGCTCGTCGTTCACCAAATCAATGGCTGCACCCCCGTGTACGACGACAGCGATATCAATATTCTCTAGAGGCACACCGACGGCCGTATGCATATTGATAAATCGAGCAGCACTTTCAAGACGACGGTTGATCTGCCCCACCTCGGAAGCCTCAGCGACATCGAATGCCACGCGAAATTTACTGGTTTCATCAAGTACCACCCCAGGCACGTCCGCGACAGGACCGAATGCCGTAATGGTTGGGCCCTTAGTGAATGACGCCGATGACGCAGCAAGCGGGCTTGCCATCATCACAAAGCACAGCGTTAATCCAATCAATCGTCGACTACTCATCAAATTCCCCTATCGTTGCATGCGAACGACCATTCTATGCGTGTCGTACGAGCGCATGCTGGTTGAATGCCCTTCAGTTTGCCTGACACACGCTACCGCCGCCCTACGCCGTCGCGAGTCGGTTCACGGGCCGTTTGCCATAGGTCGCCCAGCGCCATAGGTACTCGAGCGGGCCGTACCGATAGTGTTGCAACCACGCGTGAGCAAATGCGGTGAGCGCAGCGTAAAGCATGAGCGCGACAACAAATGACCGCAACGGCCCCAGCGTTCCTAGAAGGTCCAAGCCAAACGGCATATAAAGCAGCGTATAAACAGCGCCATGTACGACGTATGCGGTCAATGCGATACGCCCCACCGGCGCAAACCATAGTACGGCGCGTCGGCCCTGGCGCGAGTGATACAACACAATCAAGAAAAACGCATAGCTCATCGCGACTATTGGCGCACCGACGGCATGCATCATGCTCTCTACCATTCGGTTCCCCGGTATTACACCATCGTAAATCAGCAAAGAAACCAACTCGATCACCAAGCCGAACACCAACAACCCGATGGCCCAGTTACGGTGTGTTTTGTGATGCGTAGTGACCCAACCGATCAGATCCGTCTTCATCACCCACGCACCCAACAAGAATCTACCCAGCACATACAGCGCCCAGCCAGCGACACCGAAGTGCAGAAAATTGCGATCGATATGAGCGAAAGTCATCGACATCACCCAATTCCAATAACGGCCATCGGCAAATGCCGCCTCCTGAGCGATGTCATAGTCATCGTTCCAAAGATCATTCGCCCACATCACATGGTCCATCGCCGGTGATCCAAGGACTGCCAACGTGATACCGAGCCACAGAAGCCATTTCGTTGGCAAGGCACGTAGAGCCATCAGCACGAACCCGATTAACGCGTACTCATGAAGCACGTCACCTGGAAAAATCAGAAACACATTCACAAGACCGATGAACAACAGAGCACCGAGTCGCCTGGCGTAGATGCCCCGGAAATCCCGTCCGCTCTCCGACAGCCGCTGCATCATGATCCAAAAGCCCATGCCGAACAGCACGCCGAACAGCGTGTTGGCTTTGCTTTCGAACAACCAATCGGAAACAAACAACGCTGCGCGATCCGAAAACGACTCTAGGAATGCTTGCTCGGCGATGTCGTCGATCGGCAAAGCATAGAAGGCAGCCCCAACGAAGTGCACGAGGAATACGCCGAGCAACGCAAAGCCTCGGAGAATATCCAGCTCATGAATACGTTGATGTGGTTGAATCGCGTCGCCCACCGTTGTGCACCCCCGCTCCAATGAATCATCACGCCGAATCGACGAGCGTCACATGATGCCTCAGAGAAGCCCTTTGGGGGAACGAAAAAACCCCGACGCGTGGCCGGGGCTTTTCAGAATCTATCGTTGTCTACGTTAACTAAGTTGTGTTTCGTTCGCCTAGAATCGCTTTTGCGTCGAACACCAATTCGCTCTCACTTTTCAATCCGGGAACAAAACGAATAAGAATTTCGATGCTATCAAGCGGCTTCTCGCCGTCGCTGAGCGAATAAAAACTCTGCGGCCCAGGATCGTAACGCAGTCCACTAGCGAGCGGACCTCGTCTGATGCCCGCCGGTAAAACGTCAAACTCGATGCCCTCGATCTCGGCGACAGATTCTTCCGGCGCCAATACCTGGAACCATTCCCACCCAGAAGCAACGGTAATCTCGGCGGCACGCCGTAACGTGTAGTCGGCAATGCGACGCTGGTTCAGCAGTTGCTTGGCGTTGTAGCGAACAATGTAAGTACGCTCATCAACAGCCTGTTCCGAATAGCCGTATTCGGTGTCGTTCGTTGCAGCAACATAGCCACCTGTCGCACAGCCGGTGCAGAGCAAAACGAGAAAAATACTGAAAATACGAGCAGTCATGATCGAATCCTTTCCTGGCTAACCCAGTTATAAAATAACACATTGCCACGACCCCTGAAGCAGCGGCCCAGGATGACGAAAATGCGGTACTGCGACCACTATTGGCTTTCTATCGCGCTTTTTCTGACATCTCACCGCAGTCTTCGAAGGCGAATTCGCCCTCCAGCATTGCCGCCCATACGGGATTTAGCCGCTGAAACGCACATGCATAGGCGTTCTTTAGCCCTGGCGATTGTCCGTCATTGGCTATGCGTGCCGCACGCAGCAAAATCCGATCCCATCGCTTAGCCAATGACACAGCGCGCTCTACTAAAGCGAGCGCATCATCGTTTGAATCTGTCCTCGCCGCTCTAAACAACAATTGTCGTGCCACTTGAGCATCGTAACCCTCACGTAGTTGTGTCACCGCAGTGCCCGGCGCAAAATCCACGCGCAAGTCGGTGTCGATAGGCCACCCCGCTGGCGTCCGCACAACCAATGCTGCAGACAAAACACCAATTGTCTGCCCACCGGATTCGAACCCCGCTTCCAAGGCTCGCAGCAGGCGTTCTGCCAAAGGCCCCTTGGAACCGGCGAATGTATCCACCATTGCATCGACAACAACCTCTCCCGCCAGACCATTGCCTTGCACAGACCAATGGCGACCGGACCGATGCCCTGCATAGCCGCCAGCGTGCTCACCTGTAAACGCCGCACTGGTCCCATCGAGACTCACAACGGCGACCTGTCTAAAGGCATTGCTCAATCCATCAGGACATGAAGACTCATTCGCCAACGCGATAGCCAGCGATGCCTCGGCTGATTTCCCTGAGGCGATAGCCTCGAGCACAGTCTCGCTATGGCACGGATTCGTTTCAAACTGCGAGACGCCAGCACCCAGTAGCGCTTGGGCGAATGGCACGCTCGCGCCCACCGCAAGATTGTTGGTCGCAACTGCTACACCACAAGCGCCGGTCTTGGCATCGCAAGCAACGATGGAAAAAGTGGCATCCGCCACACTTGAAATACCCAACGAAGCCAATAGCACAATGACCGCAGGCAGGCTGCGTAGATTCTGCATCCAATTTGCCCAATCGATCGGCCAAGCGAATCCATATTGCATGCCCTCTCCTTCCCCGGTTTCCTTCCAATAATGATGAGACGTCACTCACGGGCCAAACGTTACACATCACGTCGACTTCATGGCCTGTGGGGATGACATTTGTTAGGCTCCGGACCATGCAAGACGATCCTAACCAACCAAAAACCATCAAAGACGTCAGCGATGGCTTTTTCACATCATTGTTAAAAGGTCTCGCGAAAGAGTTCGCACGACTCATCATCGCCTTCGCGGTCGGTACCATCGCGGCGGGTGCCGCATGCCTTTACTACAACATTCCGCTGGTTTTTTCGCTGGTCGGGGGCTTCGTTGTGATGGGCGTTTGGCTAGCACTATCATCCGATAGCTTGTTCGACTGATCGGTGATAACAAGCGTTACCGAAATGCTGTCCACATAAAAAAACCCCGTCTCAACCAAACGCTGAAACGGGGTCTTTGGTCTGTTGTCGCGAGGCGTTTATTCGCCTTCGGCAACTTCCTTCATGCTGAGTCGGATGCGTCCTTGACGATCGACCTCAAGCACTTTAACGCGAACAATATCGCCTTCACTCAGCTTGTCGCTGACTTTCTCGACGCGCTCGTTGGAGATCTGAGAGATGTGCACCAAACCATCCTTGCCAGGCAGAATGGTCACGAATGCACCGAAGTCCATCAATCGCGCGACACGACCGTCATAAATCGCACCGACTTCGACTTCCGCCGTGATCAGTTCAATACGACGTTTCGCTTCTTTGCCAGATGCACCGTCGACCGACGCAATACGGACAGTACCGTCATTGTCGATATCGACGGTCGCGCCGGTCTCTTCGGTGATGGCACGAATCACCGCACCACCTTTACCGATCACGTCACGAATCTTCTCAGGGTCGATCTTGATCGACATAATTGTCGGTGCCCAATCTGACATTTCTTCACGTGGCGAAGAAATGGTCGACGCCATCTCACCAAGAATGTGCAAACGCGCATCGCGCGCCTGAGCCAACGCGTTTTCCATGATCTCTTTGGTGATGCCTTGGATTTTGATGTCCATTTGCAATGCGGTAACGCCGTCATCCGTGCCGGCGACTTTAAAGTCCATATCGCCCAGATGATCTTCGTCACCCAAGATGTCGGTCAAAACAGCGTATTTGTCACCCTCTTTCACGAGACCCATCGCAACACCAGCAACCGGTGCTTTGATCGGCACGCCGGCGTCCATGAGCGCAAGGCTCGAGCCGCAAACAGAAGCCATAGAGCTTGAGCCATTTGATTCGGTGATCTCAGATACCAATCGAATCACGTAAGGGAATTCCTCATCGTTTGGCATGACCGCCTGGATTCCGCGTTTCGCCAATTTGCCATGACCAATTTCACGACGCTTCGGAGAACCGATGAAACCCGTTTCACCCACACAGTATGGCGGGAAGTTGTAGTGCAACATGAACGGCTCTTTGCGCTCGCCCTCAAGCGCGTCGATGATCTGCGCGTCACGCCCTGTTCCCAATGTCGCTACAACAATCGCCTGGGTTTCACCACGCGTGAACAACGACGAACCGTGTGTTCTCGGTAGTACGCCAACGCGTGTATTGATCGCTCGCACAGTGCGCGTATCGCGACCATCGATGCGTGGGTGGCCGTCGATGACTCGACCACGCACCACCGTCTTTTCAAGCTTACTGAGAGCGCCAGACACTTCCTCAGCGGTGTATTCAGGCTCGTCACCCGCGGTCAATGCCTCGATGACAGCCGCTTTGGCCTCACGTACTTTCTCTTGACGCGCCTGCTTCTCTGTAACCTGATAAGCATCGGTCATACCGGCCGTACCGAGTTCCGCGACGCGAGCTGCGAGCGCCTCGTCTTCAGCAGGCGCTTCCCAATCCCACGCCGGCGTGCCGACTTCGGCCGCGAGCTCGTTGATCGCATCGATCGCCACTTGCATTTGCTCATGGCCGTAAACGACCGCGCCCAGCATCACATCTTCAGGAAGACAGTCTGCTTCCGATTCAACCATCAACACGGCATCTTTCGTGCCGGCGACAACAAGATCCAGGGCCGAACCGGCCAACGCGGTTGCGCTCGGATTCAGGAGATATTCGCCGTCTGCATAACCGACACGCGCCGCACCGATCGGTCCTTGGAACGGCATTCCTGAGATTGCCAACGCCGCCGAAGCGCCGAGCAACGATGGAATATCTGGATCGATTTCTGGGTCGAGCGAGACAACCGTCGCGATCACCTGCACTTCATTGCGAAAGCCTTTTGGAAACAGCGGACGCAAAGGACGGTCGATCAAGCGGCTGGTCAGAGTCTCTTTTTCACTCGGGCGACCTTCTCGCTTGAAGAATCCACCGGGGATCTTGCCTGCGGCGTATGTCTTCTCTTGATAGTTGATCGTCAACGGGAAAAAGTCTCGCCCTGGATCTGCATGTTTACGACCTACCGCGGTCACCAGAACCACAGTATCCCCAATGCTTGCCAGTACCGCACCGTCTGTTTGACGGGCGACTTCGCCTGTTTCTAAAGTGACCGTATTGCCACCGTACTGGAACGTCTTCTTGATAGCTTGCACGCTAATTCCTTACTTGTTTCTTACTTACCTACAAATGACGACGCCCCTGATCGGCTTGATGGCGATAACAGGGGCGTTTAGATCTTCTCTTCCGGCTTAGGACTGTTCGATTATCGACGCAGTCCAAGACGCTTGATCAGATCAAAATAGCGGTCTTGGTCTTTCTTCTTGAGATAATCGAGAAGCTTGCGACGCTTGTTGACCATTTTCAAAAGACCCAACCGAGAGTGGTGGTCTTTTTTATGAGAATTGAAATGCGGTGTCAGGTCCGCGATACGCGCAGACAAAAGAGCGACCTGAACCTCCGGCGATCCGGTGTCCTTATCGTCGAGCCGGTATTCGGCGACGATGCTGTTTTTCCGTTCCGTTGAAAGTGCCATGTTGTTACTTAACTCCAAAAATACAATAACTTGCAGCCGCATCCGCGATGGTCGCTGGACCCCGGCGCCAGTCTATAATTCAATTTTGCGTGATTGATTCTCGCGACAGGGAAACTTGCCCTGTTGGATTAGCCCGCTATTGTAACGTGCGTTACAAGAAATAACCAACGTATTCCAAGAAAATTCCTGCAAATCCGGTGAATTAACGATTCCCTATGCCCAACTCTCGCTGAGCCGCGGTCATGACACGCCAAGGACGCAGTTGCCCCTCCGCTGAACGCTTCCCAGCGCC
>JBCAZE010000225.1:0-4451 GCA_039700805.1 Pseudomonadota bacterium
GGTCCGCGATATGAGCCGCAGATTGCCGCCGAGGCATGGCGCGCCATATTCGGGTTTCTTGCCGAGACCCTACCGGCCGAATAAAAACTTCGCCGGCGGTCTATTCGTCCTCGTCACTTTCCGCCGAGATGATTGCTTCGGTTTCAGGCGAGCCCGCGGGACAGTCGATCGTTACGGCTAGCGGTAGTGCCATACGGGTACTCTTGACGCGCTGATCTGCCTGACACACGAGTGCGATTTGTGCTGAGAAGGCGCCGGGCAAGTTAAGCAGCGTCGTTTCGGTACCCTTCGCAGCAGCACGATCGCACAATAGCCCTGACTGTAAGCCGATCAATTGCGAGGCAGGCACCGCAATTGGCAAAGCCAGCTGGCCAGAATCCTCGGCGTCTGTCACCTCAACAAGGGTGTCAGCGACCATGACATGCAGCGCATATTCGTCATCATCGTCGGGGCAGCGTGCTTTGATCGCTAAATCGAACGCAAATGTCTCTGTGGTCTCGCTAACTACCGGTATTGGCAAGGATTGCGATGCGGACAGTTCGGTGTCCATTGGCGGAGAGGGTTGAATGTCTTGCGCCACCGCTAAGGATGGCGCCAGCAGACATAGAAAAAGTTGGCAAAGTTTGCGCATCTGTATAGTTTGCAACAAAGCGATAAGACAAGCATCTCGGAGTGTTATGAGTCCAACGCCACTAGACCACACGTATCGATTCGCAAAGCGCGTTGTTATTGCCGTCATCGGCGGCACAATGCTGCTCGCTGGTGTCATCATGCTGATCACACCTGGCCCCGGTCTCGTCGTTATTGCCGCAGCGCTAACGCTCCTCGCCGTCGAATTCGCATGGGCGCGGGTGTGGCTTGCCAAGGTTCGTCGCAAGGTAAGCGAGGCGGGCGCTGCAATGAGGGCTCGCGCGAGCGAGCAGCATCGCGACTAGCGCGCTCTGCTGCTGCCGAGTGCCGTTGAACCTGATCGATTTTGACAGCGTCGGTCGCCGCGCAGACTTACCGTCTGCTCTGTCGTCTGACTAGTTGAGGAAATTCGCCATCTTCTTGCGGTAGGTCCGCACATGATCGTTGTCGCTGCCCAAGGCAGCAAAAATCGACAACAACCCCTCTCGGCCGGCGTCATTATTAAAGTCACGATCAGACACCATCAGCTGATAGTACTGCTCCAGAGCTGCGGCGTGGTTGTTCGCGCCGAGGTAAGCCTTCGCGAGTTCTAGTCGGGTCTGCTTGTTTTCCGGATCTTGTTCGAGCGCCGCGAGGAGTTCGTCCACCGGCCCGGAATCGGTCGCTTGTCGTGCTAAAGCGATTTCACTTTTCAGCGTGTCGACCTCGGGAGCGACAGCGACCGAAGCAGGGAGCTGCGCGATGCTGTGCTCGGCATCATCAAGGTGCCCAAGCGCTAGCTGCGCGCGCGCGATGTCGACGAGGATGCCGGCATTATTGGGCTCCTCGGCCAATGCTTGTTGCAGCAACGACAACGCGAGTTCATGGTCTTCCGCCATCAGTGCATCCTGAACAGCGCGCCTTAGTCGATTCGCCGGCTTGTCGATGTGCGGCCCGATTTTTGCGACTAAGTCTTCCGGGCTTTGCAGACCGATCATTTCCTCGATGACCTTGCCGTCTTTGAACAGCAAGAGCATCGGGATGCTGCGTACATTAAACCCGGTGGCGAGGGTTGTTTCCTCATCGACATTAACCTTCGCAACACGGATCTTGCCCGGGTAATGGGCAACGATGGCGTCGAGCACTGGCGCTATCTGCTGGCACGGACCACACCATGGCGCCCAAAAGTCGACGAGGACCGGGATATTGGCCTTGGCAACGACGGCGTCAAAGTCCCTCGCCGTGACATTAACGATGGCGTCAGTAGTAGGTGCGGTGGTTGTTTCCAACATGATGATGTGTCCCGAATGACGTTTAGAGAGGAGATTTGGGGGCGGATCTATCGCTATTCAAGAAAACGTCGGGCCCGGACTAGAATTGGGGGGAGGTCCGGGCCCGACAAATGGCACCTTAGGGGGGGGAGGGTGGTGCCTGATCCTTGCGGATCTAGATCCCGGTGTTGTGCCGGGAGAAGCTGACGGCGCGCAAACGCGATGTTGGGAGCTGCGTTTGTGGCTGCCAGCGATACCTTTTAATTGTCTGGGTTATCTGCGACTACCGGTGCGCGTGGCGCGCCGATTGTGGCGGCCAAATCCACAGCGATGTCTGCCTTCATCGCGGCTTTCGCGTCAGCCAGTGCTTTCGCGGCGGTTGTCTTCAAGATCTCGCGCTGGTCTAGCGTGACCATTGTTGATGCGCTGTCCAGTCGAACTAGTTCGGCCTTGTTGGCCGGCTCTTCGGCATGGAGTGGCGCATGCAACGACGCAAGAACAACGAATGCACGCATCGCAAGCGTCAGCCAGTTCTTCGTAGATGTCATCATGCTACCTTCCTGCCACGACATGGCCTTGGGGGATCCTTGGCTCTAGCATGTCATGTACGTCACAGGGAATATTGCATACCCCGTGCCAACTTCGGTTTCGAGTAAAATCAATCACTTAGCGTTAACCAATTTCACGGAAATTCGTAAATTACGAAAAACCGTGAACAAAATTACGGAAAATCGTAATATTGATGCATGGAACAAGAACTCGATCACTATCAGATGCTCTTCCGGCGCATTCCGGTGATGGCGGCGGCCATGGACGGAAGAGGCTTTTTTCTCGACCAGAGCGATGTTCTCATTGCTCGTCTTGGTTACAGCCGCGAGGCGTTCGTATCGCTTCGACCGACAGATATCGCGGATGCGGCATCTATCAAGCGCATCGAAAAAGAAATGGTCCCGCAATTACGTCGGACCGGTAGCGTCAATGATGTCCCTGTGACGTTTCTGAACGCGCAACAGCAGCCCGTGTCTCTGGTCACGAGTGCCATCGTTGAGCATGATGCCGACGGCAATTACCTGCGTACGATAGCGGTATACCGTGATGCCGATGCAGCCGAAGAAGTTGCCGAATATTACCTCGCCATGTATCGAGCAACCCCCGCGATGCTGCATACGGTCGACGCGCACGGCTACATCGCCAACGTCAGCAACCACTGGCTGAGAAAACTGGGCTACGAGCGCGAGGAAGTGCTCGGCCGATCGATCCTCGAGTTCATGCCGCCGTCTCAACGGGAGCAACTTGGCGATCAACATGACATCGAACAAATGATCGCTGCTGGGGATTTTGAAAACGAGCAGCGTCGCTTACGAACACGCGACGGTCGAGTCCTTGAGTTACTGATGTCCTCGGTCTCAGACCGGGATGCGACCGGTGCGGTGGTGCGTATGTTGGTCGCGTCAAAAGACGTCACTGCCCGTAATGAAGCGGAGCGCGCGTTGCGCCGATTACTCGATGAGAACGCGGTTTTGCGTGCGGAACTTGAGGCAGAACGCGACTACCTCCGTGAGGAGGTCAAAGTGTCGATGAAGTTCGGCCAAGTCGTCGGCGAGAGCCCCGCACTGCGCGCCATGATGACGCGTATTGAGGCCGTTGCAGCTACACCGGCGAGTGTACTGATCCAAGGTGAATCAGGTGTCGGCAAGGAATTGGTAGCGCGCGAAATCCATGAGCGCAGCAGCCGCCATGACCAACCGCTTGTTAAAGTGAACTGTGCGTCGATCCCAGAAGATCTTTTTGAAAGCGAATTTTTTGGGCATGTAAAAGGTGCGTTTACGGGCGCGCACCGCGACCGGATCGGACGATTTCAGTTGGCTGATGGCGGTACCCTGTTTCTCGACGAAGTCGGCGAGATTCCCCTCGATCTACAGGGCAAGCTGCTTCGCGTTCTGCAGGAAAATGAGTTTGAGCGTGTCGGCGATGACCGCACGCGTAAAGTTGATGTGCGCGTCGTTGCTGCGACAAATCGTGATTTGCGAGAAGCGGTGGCTGACGGTCTGTTTCGTGAAGATCTCTATTATCGGCTGAGTGTTTTTCCGATCGATGTACCACCACTGCGTGAGCGTGCAGATGACGTCGTTCACCTAGCGCAACACTTCCTCGCTCAAACCGCAAAGGACTTTGGTCGGAATGTGCCGCCGTTGAATAGGGCCGAGGTGAATATGCTTCGCGCCTATTCCTGGCCTGGCAATGTTCGCGAGCTCAAAAACGTCATCGAGCGCGCGGTCATTTTGTCGCGTGGCGACAAATTGCGTTTCGATCTGACGATGCCGGAGTCCGTCGCGATCCATGTGACTGAAACCAAGGCCCAATCTGGGGATGCGGGAGATGTCATGACCGAAGCCGAGATAAGGGCGCTCATGCGCCGCAATACCATCGCTGCACTTGAGGCCCGTCATTGGCGCGTGTCCGGGCCCAACGGGGCGGCGAATCTTCTCGGTTTAAAACCCAGTACGTTAAGTGACCGAATTCGCAAAATGGGTCTAACGCGTCCTGACTCGCTTGACGGGAAACAGGCAG
>JBCAZE010000045.1:0-19531 GCA_039700805.1 Pseudomonadota bacterium
AAAAAGAACCAAATCCCCCGATTACCGTCGCCCAGAGCCGAAAACAAGGAGCCCACATAGTCTCCCATCGTGCCGTCCGTGCCATAGGGGCCAAGGGTTTTGCTGCCAACAATAAACGCGGCGGGGAACACGACGCCTACCGTTAATAGTAAGACAATCACAGCGATGATGAGTTCACGTTTGAGAGCTCGCATGGGCGACCTAGGAGTATTTAAACCCGAGATGCTCGAGGATTCACCGCGATGCGTCAAGTGATGACGCTGCGGATCGCGCGCTGTCTAGCCGTTCTTGCGAGCAGCGCTGCGGTAGCGAATACGCTTGTAGAGAATGCCGCCACCGACATGCAGGCAAAGCGCTGTGAGCAATACCCAGTGAGGGACCATCCAATACCAATCTTCGATATAGAGCGTCGTAAAGAACGCGGCGAAGCCAGCGAGGATGTAAAAGTAGGGGACACACTCGTAGATGACGTTGGGGAGCCACACCTTGCCTTGTCGCGATGGTGCTGAAAACGCGGGTGTAACGGTGGTGTCGTCGAGTGTTGCCATCGGTCTTGTTAAAAGCTCGCCCTAAGTTGCCGTAAACCATAGCGTTAATCGGTCGAGGTTTCCGTGAGCGGACTCACACTAAAGGGCTAAAGGCAGTCGTAGAATTGGACATAACCAACCACAGACCGGTTTTGGTCACTGAAATTTGGTCAATCTGCAGCGACCGTTCTTCGCTCTGCCCATTGTCGTAATTCGGAGATTCGCTCCGCCATCACCACTGCTAGCGGCGATGTCGCTTCTGACTCTGCGACCAAATGCTGAGTCGTGAGCGCGCTGTCGTCGGCGTCTGCAGCGTGTAAGGCGCTCACGACCAATTGCTCGAGTTCTGCCCCTGAGAAGTGCTTCGTGGCTTTCGCGACCACCGGCAGATCGATTAGATCCGGATTGCACCCACGTCGCTTTAAGTGAATGGCGAGGATCTCCTCGCGGACTTCGCGTTTCGGAAGGTCGACGAAGAAAATTTCATCAAATCGACCTTTGCGAATCAGTTCGGGCGGCAATTTTTTGATCTCGTTTGCCGTAGCCACTACGAATACACCGGGTTTGCGTTCGGCCATCCAAGTCAAGAACGCACCAAGCACGCGCTGGGCGGTGCCCGTGGTGTCCTCGCGACCGGAAAGACCTTTCTCTAGCTCATCGATCCAAAGCACGCATGGCGCCATGGTTTCCGCTAGGGTTAATGCTTCACGCAGATTTCTTTCGGTTTCACCATGATATTTGTTGAATAAGCTGCCGAATTCGAGTCGCAGAAGCGGTGTGCCGAGTGCACCGGCGGTCGCCTTTGCGGCTAGGCTCTTACCGCAACCTTGCACGCCGATAAGTAACATGCCTTTGGGCGGATCGAGGCCAGGGCGAGCGGTTTCGCCAAGGAATGTCCGTCTGCGTTTTTGAATCCAGTCCTTGAGCTTGGAAAGTCCCGCAACTTCGGTAAACCGCGCTGTATCGTATTCATAGCTCAACAGGCCATCGTTGTTGAGCAGCTTGTATTTCGCCTGCATGACATTTTCGATATCGAGATGATCGATGACGCCGTCATCGGCGATGGCATTTCTAGCGAGTCTGCGAACGTCGGCCTCCGACAGACCAGCGAGGTTGCGTACTAGCATCGTCAATGCGCGACGATCCGACTTTACCGATCGGCCGCCATTCTCCTGGCGCCACTCCCGTGCGATTTGTTGCACGATTTCCGTGCGCTTTTCTTCGGTCGGGAACGCCAGTTGATAGGTCGCGCTGTAGTGCCGGAGATCATCGGGCAATTTGATGCCTGCACTGATTAGTACGAGCTTGTTCCGCGGTGTGTCGAACGCGAGGCAGATATCCTTGAGACGCCGCACCAGCGTTGGGTCGTTTAAGTAAGGGTGGAAATCCAGCAGACAGTAAATGCCGGGCGTGTTCGACGCGCGAATGTGGCCGAGTACGTCTCCCGGCTCGCTGTTCAAAGGTTGTGGCGCAAGCTCAATGTCGATGCGCTGCAGCCCATCTGTGACGCTCCAACGAAATAGTGGTCTGTGCAAGTTCGCTGAAGTATTGACCGCGATGTCGGTCAGCAAGCGCAACACTGTTGGCTCATCCCGCGTTTCAATGCAGATCATCGGTGTGCTTGAGTTCAGCAGTAGGCGAAGTTCGTGTTTGTCTGGCATAAAGGGCGAAAGTTGGAGGTCGATTGCTCGTATTACGTTAACCGCATTGTGTAGCGCTTGTCTGTTGACAGCTAGCGTGAATCGGTGGATCTGTGAACGCGCGCACAACTGATCCGTGTTGGCGTGGGTGCGTTTCGCTAATAGCCGGGTAAATGCTCGTCCTTGAGTGCGTCTGGTATCTCGCCGCAGACCAGCATCGCCGCTTCGCGGAGCGCGGACAAGTCCAGTGTATCTTCTCGCTCACCGAGGAGTCTGACGACATCATCCAGCGATTTCTCGTTGGCGGTCCGTTTCGAGATTTCCTTATCTAGTTCGTCAAAAACGCCGACAGCCAATGCCGTCGTCGCACCGCTGGCACGAGATGTCCTTAATGTGTCCGCTGATGCAGCCCATTCTCTGAGCTGCGACAATGTCCCGAGATGGCGTCGCTCGGTCACTGTGCCGGTCCGATACAACCACACCAAGCTGTAATACTCTGCCAAACCTTCGACGATCCAGTCATCGCCATCTGCTGCGCTGCGACTCAGTCCGACATGAAATAACTCGTGCAAGAACGTGCTCGTACCATTGCCACTAATCATGGGGCGGTCGACATGCAGAAACAGAGAGTTCGGTGCTGACAAGCCGCCCCGAAAAAAGGGGTCGTCCGCCATGACAATGAGGAGTCGGTCTGGGAAATCTGCGAACAATCGTCTCACGCGAGGCAGATGCCAATTGGCGAATGCCATCACGTCGAGACGGCGCGCCTCGAGTCCTTTGGGTGCCGCAACCGCGACCTTGGTTGCGGCTATGGTGTCCCGTCTGACGCCGATATCGCCGATCAGGATCCAGCCATCGGGTCGATCAAAGCGTCGATCTCGATCATCGACAATGAAGTGGCTGTCCTGTCCGTCTGATGGATAAGGTGTCAACACCTGCCATGACGCTGGCGGTTCGATCGTCAATGTCGTTCGGCTTTCCGCACCGGGCCTTGTGACGCTGGCAAGACCAGGCAGCATGGTTTCAATGCGAAATAGTCCCCAGGTCGGCATGATGGCTGCTTTAATACCGCTCGATTGTGGCGTCGTTGGCACTTGGGCACGCCAGGTTACGGTGCCGCCGGAGCGGGGCACTTGCCACAGATATTGTTTCGAATCGATACGTTCGAGTGAGCCTTCGAAGTCGGTCAACGTGTTGTCGTGGTTGTTCAGGCGCAGACGCTTTAACTGACCATCTGTCTGGCTCACCGATAGCGTGACATCGGCAACACCGTCGAGTCCGATCGCGACTCGGTAATCGAGCTGGTAGTCATCTTCTGGTGCTGCACTTGCACAGGCCGCAATTGCCAATGCGGCAAGCAGCAGATAGGGGAGGCTGCGCATAGTTCAAAACATCTGTTGATTCGATGTCGCCATGTTATCAGGTTGTCAGTGTGTGACGATGTTCATCGCATGTTCAGGCGGGTTATGATCTAGTGACGGTAACGCTCTGACTATCAGTGATTTTTATGCGCTCATTATCAATATTGCTCGTGTCATTGTTGCTCTTCGGCTGCGCATGGGAGGACACTCAGCCAGCGAGAACACCGGCGCCTGTTGTTATCGCTGAGCCCGTCGGTGAACCGTCAAGACCCACGCGGCAACGGGTAACCGCCGTAGACACTGCAACCATCGCGGCGTCTATTGCCCAGCAGCAAGTCGGTGTGCCCTACCGTTACGGTGGGCAGGACCCGCGCGGTTTTGACTGCAGCGGGCTCGTACATTTCGCGTATCAGCAAGCAGGTCACAATGTGGCGAGAACGACCAGCACATTATGGGCATCAGCCCGACCTGTGGCTTCCCGAGACCTCATGCCGGGTGACGTGATTTTCTTTCGATTCGATGACAAACCATCGCATGTCGGTCTTTATCTTGGGGACGGCTGGTTCGTGCATGCGCCGTCAACCGGTAAGCAAGTCACAACGGCCCGCGTAGATGCTCCCTTCTACGCAAATCGAATGATTAGGGGCGGGCGCCTCGTCGAATAAGGTTTTGTCGGCGGGAGGTGGCACTGGTAAGCTTGCGCTGGGGTCAGGCGGCCGATGCCGTCGCCAACAAATCAATGGACAGACTACAGGGGAGTCTCATGAGCGTAGCAAGAGTTACCGAAATCATCGCATCGTCAACGAAGAGTTTTGAAGATGCTGTAAAGAATGGCGTTAGCAGAGCCAACGAAACACTAGACAATATCGAAGGCGCTTGGGTCAAAGATCAAAAAGTCATTTGCGATAATGGCAAAATCAAAGAGTTCCGCGTGGTTCTTAAAGTAACATTTGTACTTAAGTAAGCGCATAATTGACGTTTAGGGGAGCGTGATATGGATTTATTCGGATTTGCCAAAGATGTGGGGCGACGACTTTTTCGGACCGAAGATGATGCCGTCGATAAAATCAAAGAGTTGATCGAGCAGAACAACCCAGGCGTCAAAGACCTGGGCGTCGAGTTCGACAATGGTATTGTCGCGTTATCCGGTGAGTGTGATTCTCAAGCAGCGATGCAGAAATGCGCCTTGCTAGCCGGCAACGTACAGGGCGTCAGCGATGTCTACATCAACAAGATGACGCTTTCTCCAGCGGCGAAGGCGGCAGCGGAAGCGACGCTCGCGGCTAAACAGGCAGAGGCAGCCGAAGCTGCGGCAGAGGCAGCAGCCGAAGCCGAAGAGAAAGTGGAACTCTACGTGGTTAAGAGCGGGGATACTCTCGGCAAGATTGCTAAGGAATTCTATGGTAAAGCAGGCGCTTACATGAGAATCTTCGAAGCGAATGAAGGAATAATCGACGACCCAGATAAGATCTATGTGGGTCAGACGATTCGGATTCCGCTCGACAGTTAGTCGTAAACGAAGCCAGCCTCATTTGAGAGGTTCCGAAGAAACCGGCGCAAGACGCCGGTTTTTTTGTGCCGTTACGATTGTTCCAAGGTTCGATGATCGCTATCTGCCTGCGGAGAGATGTGCGCTGTGTCGCTGGAAAATTCTGCGTTGGTTTGCGGTATCAAACGAATAGAAAGCAAGACCATGATGTAAATGGCCGGAATCCAGGTCGCGGCTGTGATCGCAAAGGTTGGCCAAAAACCGAGAGGGAAGGTCACCGCGCCGAGCTTAAGCCCGGCGATGTAAGACATAGGCGCTGCTACACCCGCCATCAAGCTGCCAATGATCGGCCGCGAACGCATCCAGGCCATCGATTGCGGTAGCGTCAACGAAAATATGAGCCACAGACCCATAATCCACCAGGGCGCGAGAGGGCCCGCCGGCATGGCGTAGTCAATGATATTGAATGATGCGTAGCTCCCATCAACGATCACGCCGCCGACAAGACCTAGCGCTAACAAAGCACATAGACCTTTTCGGTTTTGAGAGATCGACAACTCCCACGCAAGAAAAATTGAGGAAAGTAGTAGACCAGGCCAAAGCAGGCCCCGACCTGCGCCGCCGACCAGCGCGAGCCAGCTAAGCTGGAACAGAATAAAGTTTGCAATGAACTGACGCATAGCGTGCTCCCAACGACTTGCTGGGATATTCGTGCCTGACGGTCAGGCGGATGCGGGGCTTAGACCTAACCGGCGTCTGTTCGACCGCCGATAAAGTTACCGATTTGTAACGACAGATCTTTGCAGGCCGTAGCCTGTGTTCGGGCGATCATTGGAATTGGGATAACAATCGCTGGCATATATGACGTGCCGCTCACTTCGGTGGCGATATTGCCGGCTTCTTTGCCATCTTCAAGATCCCAAACGACGGCATCGTAGTCGGAAATCGACTCCCACCAGGCGAATCCGAAACAGCCCGCTCCGGCGGGTCCGGCGGCACAAGACACGCTACCGCCGCCGTTCGGTTGTTCTGTGTTGCCTTCGAGCCAGACGACATACCGAACCCCGGTCTCACGCATGCGTTCTGCGATCAATGGATTACTCATCATCCGCGGTAGGATTGAGATGTTATGTGGGGCGGTCCTTGGTTCGAACCATGGGTACATTGTGTCGACAAATTGGTTGGCAGGCATGATGTTGAGCGCGCTGCCGCGGCGATCGAGTGACTTCGAGATGCAATCAGTGAAATCTTTCTCTGTCTGATTGCCGGTGTGATAGCTGCGCGACATGATGACGACGGATTCTCCGCCGTAAACCGTGGCTGTTTCGTTATTGTTGGTGACGTCGGTGCGCGTGGTGGAGCAGCCGGCCGCAAGCAGCGTTAAAACAGGTACTAGCAGGTGCGTCCAATGGGCAGACAAACTGACTTTCATAAGAACTGCTCTCCTTGTGTAGGCGATGGCGTGCCCGGCTCAGCCTTTTTAGCCGCCTTTTCACTGGCCGGACTGCCCGGTGCGTTGGCTGGTAACGCCGCCGGTGCAAACTGTGGCCCGAACAGCGACGCCAACTTCGCTTTTTCGCTGAACTTGGTCAGCAGCAGAACCGCTGCGTCCCGAAGTGCGAGCGAGGACGCTGACGTCAGCGCCGATTTGCGACCGGTGACGATGGACTCGCGTGTGGCTTTGCCATAGGCCGACAAAGGGAAATCCGCCTGCAGTGAACCATTGCCGTCATAGACTTTGACCCGGAATTTAATCCATACCGCGTAGTCTTTCGTGACCGTTTGAGACGGCAAAGCGAACTGCAACGCCTCAATGCCGGTATCAACCAACATATCGATATTCGCTGGCACCGGCGCATCAGATGCGAGAAATTCAGGGTTCGCGAACATTTCTGAAAAGGTCGCACTCAAGGCCGACTCTGTCGCTGAGCCGATATCGATGACGTACTTCTCGCCCGCAGGAAGTGTCTCCTGGTGCTTGTAGGTCTCGAGCGCGTTTGAGTAACGAACAGCAACTTTCAGCGGGATTGCTTCGATCAATGGGTCGGGTAGTGCTTGTGTTGGCACTTTCACCGTGGTGCCGCAGGCACTGACCGCGATAGCGGCCGCAAATACCAGCAGCGATTTCAGTAGGTTGTCCACTCGCCCGATAACCAATCGACTCATGCGTTCAAGACCTCACTGTTTTTAAATTGCAAAGGATTGCGCAACCTGTATGTCGCTTGTTCCAATGCCTTGAATCTACAGGGCATTCGATGTTCCAGCAAGCGAGAGTTGTTGACGACCCTAAAGTCAAACGTCGCTAAAGACACATAAAGACCTGCCGATAAAAGAAAAGATTACGGAAAGTGGCATCAGCGAGAGCCTCTGTTTCATGCGAGAAAACCCGATATCCAATCCAGGTCAGAATATTCTTGTTGTGACATCCAACAGCGAGTCGGCGCTGGCGCAGCAAATAGCATCCAGCGTTGTCGAGAAAGATGGTGGTTCAGCGGACGTATGTTCACGAGAAGGCCTGGCGGCGGCGCTCGAGGTTCGTCGGGACTGCGTGTTACTGGTGGAAGAAGCCGTCGATTATGTGGATGCTGAGACTGTCAAGGCGTTAGCCATCGCCATATCGCCTACGCCGGTCATGATCGTCGGGCCCGGTGCATCGCAGCATGAGCAGCGGCTTCTGCCGTGCGGGATCGACGATTGCCTCGATACTGACATTATGCCCAGCATCGCTATTGCGCGGGCCGCTTCACGATGTATTGAACGAAGTCGAGAGCGGGTCCATGTCAGCACCGCACAAAAGCGCTACGACGCGTTGTTTGATGATATGCCAGTGGCAGCCTTCAAGGTGGATTCGGTCGGCCAGATTATCCTTGGCAACAAGTCCTTTCTGTCGTTGATGCAAGTCAATGATAAGTCCTCGGTGACGGATATCGAATTGAATGGCTTGTTGGCTGGGTTGCGTGCATTGCAAAACGCGACCGCTGGTGAGATGCCTGAATATCGCAATCAACACATCGTGGTCACGCCCGACGGCGAGCAAAAGCACGTTATCGTATCCGCTCGCGCTTCAGGCAATAAAGATGCGCCCGGACTGGACGTCTTCATGACGGACGTTACCGAGCAGGAACAGCAGACAAGACGCATCGTCAAAGCAGAGAACCGTCTCCGAGATCTCTACGACAATGTCCCGACGATGCTCTTTGAGATCGACCACAGTGGTCGAATTCAACATCCTAACCGAACGATGCAGGCGGTCTTTGGTCTCGATGAGGCCGCACTGGAAGGAAAAACGTTGGCGAGTCTTGCCGCCGATGCCATCCATGAGAACGTCTGCGTCAAAAGCCATGAGGTCGTGATGACCGGGACGTCGGTGTCGGAACAGCCACTCAACTTGAAGCACAGTGGTGGCGATGTCATCGAGTGTCTACTCACCGTCATGGTCGGACGCGACGCTGATGGCGCGGTGAGGTTAGGGCATGCCATGCTCGTTGACGTGACCTCGCAAAACCGCGCTAATCGAGAACGAGACGCGTTGGAAGAGCAGCTGCAGCTCTCACAGAAGCTGGACTCAATCGGCGAACTTGCTGCTGGTATTGCTCATGAGATCAATACGCCGGCGCAGTACGTGTCTGATAATTTGTCATTCTTGCTTGAGTCGTTTGACGACTTGTTTGGCGTCTTGAAACTACTGACGCCCGCTGATGATCAGGAATCGGCGCCAGCGCTGGATAGGGACAAACTCAAAGCCGCGATGGATGCTGCTGATCTTGAGTTCTTGATCGACGAAATTCCGAGCGCCCTCGACCAGGGACGAGACGGCATTGGCAAGATTCGAGAGATCGTTCTTGCGCTGAAGGACTTTTCGCACCCAGGCAGTGGGGTGATGGAGCCAGCCGATCTCAATCGACTGATCGAGAGCACCGTTACCGTCGCGCGCAACGAATGGAAATACATCGCGGAAGTGCATATGCAGCTCGATGAATCGCTGCCGCCGGTGACCTGCTTCTCGTCCGCGGTTTCTCAAGTGGTGCTCAATATCGTGGTGAATGCCGCACACGCCATCGCGGACTCGGTGTCTGGCACAGCCGAGCAGCTGGGCAACATAACGATCAGCACATGCGTCGTCGATGACGACCTTGCGCTGATAGAAATCGCTGACGATGGTCCTGGTATGCCGGACTCAGTTCGTCAGAAGATTTTCGATCCCTTCTTTACGACTAAGGAAGTGGGCCGTGGGACGGGTCAGGGCCTTGCCATCAGCCGCCGCGTGGTCACTGAACAGCACGGCGGCACCATCGAGGTCGAGACCGACGAAGGTGTGGGGACCATTTTTCGAATCCGATTGCCAATCAGCGGTGGGACTGAACGCGATGGCATTAGCGAGGCAGCAGCATGAAGCGAATTCTCTTTGTAGATGACGAGCCAAACATTCTCCAAGGGCTGAAGCGGATGCTTCGGAGTTTACGGCACGAATGGACGATGCATTTTGCTTTGGGCGCTGAAGAGGCACTGGATATCGCTGAAGCGCACGGTGTCGATGTGATTGTCAGTGATATGCGGATGCCGAAGTACGATGGCGCTTGGCTGCTCGGCGAAGCCCAAAAACGATTCCCAGATGCCGCCAGAATCATTTTGTCAGGACACTCTGAGCAGGAGATGACAATTCGCTCGGTGGCTGCGACTCATCAATTCCTGGCGAAGCCATGTGACGCAGAGCTGCTGCGCGAGACAATTCTAAGGACATTGAAGCTACGCGACATGATGCGTTCGTCGCGTTTGCAAAAGCTGGCGACCGAAATCGGTCGTCTACCGAGCGTTCCAGAGACTTACCGTCAGCTCAACGCGGAAATGGGCAAGGAGGATATGTCCATGCAAACCGTGGCTGAGATCGTCGAACAAGATCTCGCCATGAGCGCGAAAATTCTGCAGTTGGTGAACTCGGCCTTTTTTGGGCTCCGCAAGGAAGTGGGATCCGTGAGCCAAGCGGTGGCTTATCTCGGTACCGAAGTCATTCGGGCGTTGGTGCTATCTGAGGCCGCATTCAAGTCCTTCGATGGGAAAGCAACCGGTGTCGATGCAGGTGCGTTGATGCGAAAAGGGCAGGCGGTGGCGAGTGTCGCCCGGGCGATTGCCAAACAAGAAACCAAGAATAAGTCGATCATCGATGAAGTGTTTCAGGCATCGATGATGCACGAGCTAGGCCGGCTGATTTTGGCCGCTGAACTCCCGGATGACTTCGTGAAAGTGTCCGGGATGCGCCGCGAGGGCGTACAAGATATCGACGCTGAGCGTGAAGTCTTTGAAGTCACGCACAGTGAAGTTGGTGCCTATCTTCTGGGTTTGTGGGGTATGTCAGACGGCATCGTCGAAGCGATTGCTTACTGTCGAGAGCCTGACCGCAGCGAAGCGAAGCAGTTTGCGCCGCTGGCTGCCGTGCACGCCGCGGTCGCATTTGAAGCGGAGACTTCTGGGCAGGGTGATGCCGTACTGAATGAAGCATGGTTAGAGGACATAGGCCTCGCTGATCGTATTGATGAATGGCGAGCGCTCGCCGATGCGAATGGTGTGCGAGAGGACGCAGCATGAACAAACGAGTACTTTTTGTTGACGATGAGCCAAACGTCTTGCAGGCCATTAAGCGTGCCGTACGCAAAGACGCGGACATTACGATCGCTGTGGGTCCGGAAGCCGGGCTTGCCACCATCGCAGAGCAGCCTCCATTCGCGGTCATCGTTTCCGATATGCGAATGCCAGGCATGAATGGCGTCGAATTTTTACGCGCGGCACAACAGATGTCGCCAGACTCGATACGTATCATGTTGACGGGTAACAGTGACCAACAAACGGCGGTGAGTGCTGTCAATGACGGCGAGGTGTTTCGCTTTCTGACCAAGCCCTGTGATGTGAACTTGTTGCGACATGTTCTCGAGCAGGCACTTCGTCAGTACGAGTTGGTCAATGCCGAACGGGATCTCTTGGAGAATACTGTTACCGGTAGTCTTTCTGTGCTGACCGAGCTGCTCGCGATGTCGATGCCACAAGCGGTAGGACGAACCTGCAGGATCAAAGACCGAGTCTTAAACCTTGCTAGTGAGACTCAGGGCATTGCTGCCGAAGAAGCGTGGGCGATTGAGACGGCGGCCAATCTCAGTCAGCTGTCACTCTTGATGATGGATGTGTCGCTCGTCGAGAAGGTCAATGCCGGGCAAGCACTCGATGCGCATGAGCAAGCGGCGTACGCGGAAGCATCAACCAATTTGGCAGATTTGATTCGTCGCGTGCCGCGCATGGAGAAGGTGGCCGAGATTGTTCGTTATCAGCACAAGCACTATGACGGAAAAGGATGGCCGAAAGATGCCGTCAAAGCGGAGTCTATTCCCTTTGGCGCGCGAGCGTTGCACTTAGCGCTACGTATGGACGCACTTTACTTGAGCGGTGCAGATAGCGACGAGGTGGTGCAGAAATTGTCGGAACGGTCAGAACAATTCGACCCCCGCTTGTTAGAGCGGCTGACAAAGGGAAAGACGTTTCAAACCCCCGATGCGTCACGGACAATATCTGTCGAAGATATCGCTGTCGGACTGACGATCGAGGAAGATGTGCGTACAGATAGCGGTAGCCTGCTTGTATGCGCCGGACAGCAAGTGTCAGACTCGATACACAAGCATTTGATGGGCTTTATAATCAACGGCACCTTGACCGGAAAGATCACTGTCTCTGGAGAGGCAGACGAAGACGAGCCGATGCGCCAGAGCGCCTAATCCAATTGTGATTTGATCTCGAAACCGAGTCCCGCGTTTCGCTGAAGTCGGTCCAACAACGCATCGCCCATCGCCGCGGCTGGCGTCAAGAACCCGCCGGGTGTTTTCTCTGTATCCGTATCCAAGTTGGATAAGCAGACCGCGGCCTCACCGAGCATACGACTCGTACTCCCGTAGCCCGGGTCGCGATCGCCAGTGACCTCACCGCGTAAGACACGACCCTCAGCATCCATACCGGCGAGCACAATTCGATAAAAGCCATCGTTGCGCTCTTTTTCGTTTGGGCCTTCTCCGGGCGAAGGTAAAGCGAATCGTTTCAACAACGCGCGAGTCGGCGCAAAGGCCGCACTCACAAACAGGGTCGCCATGGCACCACTCACGGCGGCTGCTTTGAGCAGGCCCGTTGGGCCGGATCCGGTGCCGAGATATTCGGCGTAGCGAAAGTCCTTGCCGTAAGCGTTACCGAGTAGGGCGTTACTGCGTCGGACGATACGTGTGTTGATGCCGGCCATCAGAAATGGCGCGACCCAAGTATCAAGGATTTCATCGTGACCAAAGCCCACGGCGTCTCGCTGGTCCAAACCACTGGCGTTATTCCGTGGGTTGAGGCTGTACGGGTTCATCAACAGCCGTGCGCAGCGACGGTCCCCTCGGGCCTCCTCGATCACTTCCATCATGCTTGCGGCGGTTCCGCCGCTAAGCCCACCGCTGAAGTCTTCGACGCAAAAGTGAATTTTTTGCAGCGGCTGGCCGAAGCGCTCCTGCGCCTCGCGCTGCATAAACCAAACGCCGATATCAGAGGGGATGGAGTCGAATCCACAACAGTTGACAAGCACAGCGCCCGACCGCTTGGCGACACCGCTGTGCGCATCGATCATCCGTCGGATCCACGGTACTTCACCTGCTAAATCGCAATAGTGAGTGCCAAACCTGGCGCAGGCAGCAACGAGTTCGTTGCCATGAATGGAATACGGGCCAACAGTAGAAGCGACCACTTGAGTGCGTTTGACCAGCGCGCAGATGCTGTCGGCATCATGGCTTTCGGCGACGATGATAGGCAGTGCATCAGCCCCGGGTCCAAGCGCTTGTTTGATCTGACCAAGCTTCTCCGGGTTGCGACCCGCAATCGCCCAACGCAACGAACCTGACACGCCGTAGGTGGCCAGGAGATGCTCGGCAACAAGCCGACCGGTGAAGCCGGTAGCACCTAGGATGATGACGTCAAATTCGCGTTTCTTCATGGATTTAGTGATTTGCCTGGGTCACGGACGGTGTCGATCGACTAATGGGATAGGGTACTATCTTCATTTAGCGAAGAGTAACTGACGGTGGCGCAATATGCGACGTGCGATCATTCTAGTATTGGACTCTTTTGGCGTCGGCGCTACGGCAGACGCTGACGCGTTCGGCGATGTTGGCGCTGATACGTTGGGAACGATCGCACGCGATTGCCGTCGACGTTTTGATGCCGGCGATCGGCAGCAGCCGCTGACACTGCCGAACCTCACTCATTTGGGTTTGATGCATGCGGCGCGGCGTTCAACCGGCGTATGGCCGGACCAGGATCAGTCGGCCGTACTGCCGATTGGCGCCTATGGCTGCGCGGCGGAACAAAGCAGTGGCAAAGATACGCCGTCCGGGCATTGGGAGATTGCGGGCGTACCCGTCCTGTTCGATTGGGGATATTTCACACAAAAGGAAGAGACTTTCCCGCCGGCCTTGCTGGATGCGCTGATCGAACGCGGTGGACTGCCCGGTGTCCTCGGCAATTGTCATGCATCGGGTACAGAGATTATCCAACGCCTCGGCGAAGCGCATATGGCGAGCGGAAAACCGATTGTTTACACATCGGCGGATAGTGTGTTTCAGATTGCTGCGCATGAGGAGACTTTCGGACTTGAGCGCCTATACACACTTTGCGATCTCGCGCGTGAATTGGTCGACGAGTACAACGTTGGCCGAGTGATCGCTCGGCCATTTATCGGTGACGATGCTGCGAGCTTCGAGCGCACGGGAAATCGGCGCGATTTAACGACCCCGCCTCATGAGAAGACCTTGTTGGATAATCTCGCATCCGCGGGCAAGGAAGTGATCAGCGTCGGCAAGATCTCGGATATTTTTGCCGGGCAAGGCATTACACAGGCGATCAAAGCGAGCGGCAACGCCGCGCTGATTGATGCGACGCTGGATGTGATGAAGGACGCGCCCGATCGCAGCATCGTTTTCACAAATCTCGTCGACTTCGATATGTTGTACGGGCATCGCAGAAACATCGAGGGTTATGCGACCGCCCTCGAGTATTTTGACGCGCGCCTACCAGAAATCTACGCAGCGATGCAGGACGGCGATTTGTTGGTGTTGTGTGCGGACCACGGCTGTGACCCTGGTTGGCCCGGCAGCGATCATACCCGAGAGCATATCCCAGTCTTGATGTATGGCAGCGATGTGGCGCCGATCGACCTAGGTGTTCGCGAGAGCTTCTCCGACATCGGGCAGACTATTGCACGCTATCTTGAGATTGCGCCGACCCCCAATGGTGTCGACTGTTTCGCCGCTTAGTCGTTTTCCTCGGAAGACTCGGGCGTAAGAACTAAAGACGCAATTTTTTCTTTTTCGGCCGCCACCGCCTCGCGGAGCGTGTCTTCATCGATCGACAGTATTTCTCGATTTCGCATCAAGACGGCGCCATTGACGATTGTTGTCACCACATCGTGCTCGTCGGCAACATACGCCAGATGAGAGACGGGGTCATACATCGGTGCTTGGGATAGATCGTCGATGGCGACTTGGATTAAATCTGCTTGTTTGCCGATCTCCAAGGTACCGATGCTTGATTGCTGGCCGATAGCTTCCGCGCCATCCTTTGTTGCCAGGGATAACGCCTCGAAAGCTGGCAATCGCGTAGGGTCCATGCCGACACCTTTCGCAAGCAACGCGGCGAGCCGAATCTCTTCCCACATATCGAGATCATTATTGCTGGCCGCACCGTCAGTCCCAAGCCCCACCTTTACGCCCTCGGCACGCATATCAACGACCGGCGAAATCCCCGAAGCAAGTTTGAGATTGGATGTCGGATTGTGGACGGCTCCGACCTGTCGTCCGGCCATCCTTTGCCAGTCATTGACGTCGCCGTGCACGACATGAGCAGCAATCAAAGTCACATCAAGAAAACCAAGATCATCCAGTAGTGCCACCGGGCTGCGCCCATACTGAGCTTCCGTGGTCTGCATCTCGAACGGTGATTCGGCGACGTGAATGCTAATCGGTGCGCCCAGAGATTTCGCCGCATCGATAATTCGCTTCAACGCAGGCTCGCTGATTGTGTAGACCGAATGCGCGCCTATCGCTGGCGTGATGCGTGGATGACGACCCTGCCAGTCCTTGACGAAGCGAATCGCTTGCGAAAGCGACTGCTCAAAGTCCTCGGCGTCGGGTGAGGCTTGTTCGATGACAGAAGGTACGACGATAGCCCGTAGCCCACAGTCCACGACGGTTTGTGAAACCGTGTCCGGGAAGAAATACATGTCGACAAATGTCGTCGTACCACCACGAATCATCTCCCAGCAGGCGAGCGCTGTCCCTGTACGAATAAACGATTCGTCGACCAGAGCAAGCTCTGCCGGAAAGATATAACGCGTCAGCCACGTCATTAATTCAAGATCGTCGGCGACCCCTCGCATCAAAGACATCGCAGCGTGTGTATGCCCGTTGATCAGCCCAGGCATCACAATGCGATCTGTGCCATCAATTACCGTGGATGCAACGAACTGCGTGTGAATCACATCCTGACTATCGATCGCGACAATGCGTCCGTCGTCGATCGCCACGGCTTGGTTTTCCTGATAGCCCTTATCCGCCATTGTGAGCAGAAAATCGGCATCGACAATAAGATCGATATTGCGTTGGGTGTCAATAGCTGCTGATTGGCAGCTGCTCGATAGTGTCAGCGCAAGCAGGGCAAAAACGCGGATAGAATTATTCATGGTGTTCGGGCTCCTGTGCCTCTAGCGACTGATAGCACGCCGGCTCAAATCGAGGCATGCACAAGCATTGGAAGATGAGGTCGATGTCGCCTGTATTGCGAATTTGCTGTGAGGTGCCGGCCGGTATGTCAACGACATCACCTGCGTACACCAAAAAAGCCGGTTTGCCACCAAGATGCATCTCACCTTGCCCCGACTCGATGATGTACCACTCATGGACGCTTAACGCATGATTCTGCGTCAGCGTTCCAGGGGTGACGCGTGCTCGAGCAAGTGACGCACCAGGATGCCGCGGATCATTGACCCACTCGGTGATGAAGCATCGTTCGTCCGTCCAGTATTCGTGGCTATCCGTCATTCCAAGCGCTCTCAAGTCGCATCGCTGGTGTATCATAGCGGTGTCCAGTGAACACAGGCAAAGCCATGTCGACGAAACATATGAATGCGGCGCCAGGAGATTTTGCGCCGACGGTCTTGATGCCCGGCGATCCATTGCGCGCAAAGTACATTGCAGAGAATTTTTTGGACGATGCACGGCTCGTTACCGACGTTCGAAACATGTTCGGATTTACCGGCACCTACCGTGACAAACCGATCTCTGTGATGGCGCATGGAATGGGGATCCCCTCTGTGTCCATCTATGTCCAAGAGCTCATTGATGCGTATGGCGTTAAGACGATCGTACGTGTCGGTAGTTGTGGGACTGTGAATCCAGATGGGGCATTGCGTGACGTCATTATCGGTGCGGGTGCTTGCACAGACTCCGGTGTCAATCGAATGCGCTTTGGTGGCTTTGACTATGCACCGATCGCGAATTTCGATTTGTTGCGCGGCGCGGTTGAGTCTGCAGAGGCGCAGGGCCTGTCCTATCATGTCGGTAACCTGTTCTCGGCCGATCTTTTCTATACACCGCAGCCCGAGATGTTCGATACGATGGCCAAATATGACATTAAGGGCGTCGAGATGGAGGCTGCCGGCATTTATCCTATCTGCGCTGAACACGGCGTTGCGGCGCTCGCGATTTGCACCGTCAGTGACAATATTCGGACAGGTGCCGCGCTGAGTCCCGATGAACGCGCCTCAACGTTCGATGAAATGATTCGTTTGGGTCTTGAAACGGTGTGGCCACATGCCTGAGGCAGGCCTGCCTGATCTGTCGAAGGTGACGCCGGTCGACGCGATCGGCGTGGCCGAGCGGTGTGCGCGCTTTTGTTCGCGGTCCATTAAGGCGGGCGCCAAAATTCAAGGGCTGAAGCTCGCGCTATCGATGATCGACCTCACGACGCTCGAAGGCGCCGATACGGAAGGCAAAGTTCGCCAGCTGTGCCAGAAGGCGATTCACTTACATGATCGAATGCCTGGCTTGCCGACGGTAGCTGCGGTGTGTGTCTATCCGAATATGGTGGCTACCGCTCGAGATGCACTCGGCAGCCATGCCATCAACGTAGCCGCGGTTGCGACGGCGTTCCCTAGCGGACAGTCGTCGATGGATATCAAACTCGCGGATACGCGTTTAGCCGTTGAAGCCGGTGCCTCCGAAATTGACATGGTGATTTCGCGAGGTGCGTTTCTGGCGGGCGAGTATCAAAGAGTTTTCGATGAGATTGTTGCTGTAAAAGCGGCTTGCGGTGATGCCCATCTCAAAGTGATCCTAGAAACCGGTGAGCTCGAGACGCTGGATAACGTCCGACGTGCCAGCGTACTTGCGATGGCCGCTGGCGCAGATTTCATCAAGACATCCACCGGTAAAGTACAACCGGCAGCGACGATGCCGGTCACCCTTGTCATGTTGCATGCGATTCGAGACTACTTTGAGGAAACGGGCCGGATGGTCGGTATGAAGCCTGCTGGTGGCATCTCCACAGCCAAAATCGCATTGCAATACCTTGTCATGCTGAATGAGACGCTTGGATCGCGCTGGATGAACAATGAGTGGTTTCGATTTGGGGCGAGTTCGCTCGCTAACGACGTGCTGATGCAGCTCGCGAAGCAAGACAGTGGCCGGTATCAGTCAGCAGACTATTTCTCGAAAGACTGACGAGTTGAGGACCTTCGAATGACAGAACGATCAACGTTAGCTTTCGATAGTGATTGGGCGTATGCCCCGGCGCCTGAAAGCACCGCGCACATCGCTATCGCCGAGAACTACGGTCACTATATCAACGGCGAGTTCGTCGCGTCGGCAGACGGTGCGACGATGACGACTATCAATCCAGCAACCGGTGCGCATTTGTCCACTGTGGCCAAAGGCAGTGCAGCGGATATTGACCGCGCAGTACGGGCCGCATCCGATGCTTACGAGAACGTCTGGTCGAAGATGCCTGCGAAAGAGCGTGGCAAGTACGTCTTTCGGATTGCGCGGGCATTAGCAGAGCGCAGTCGTGAGTTTGCCGTCATCGAGACGTTAGATGGCGGAAAGCCGATTCGAGAAGCCAGAGATATTGACATCCCGCTCGCATCGGCTCATTTCTTCTACTATGCGGGCTGGGCAGACAAGCTCGAGTACGCGTTCCCCGGCGCATCCTGTGCGCCCCATGGGGTTGCAGGCCAGATTATCCCTTGGAATTTTCCGTTGTTGATGGCCGCGTGGAAAATCGCGCCGGCGCTGGCGGCCGGCAATACCGTTGTACTGAAGCCTGCTGACACAACACCATTGACGGCGCTTAAGCTGGCCGAACTTATGCAGGATATCGGCCTACCCCCAGGCGTTGTGAATATCGTCACCGGCACCGGTGAGACCGGCGCAGCGTTAGTGGATCACCCCGGCGTCCAGAAAATAGCGTTTACCGGTTCGACGGCAGTCGGCAGGCACATCATGCGAGAGCTAGCGGGACGTGACGTGCCATATACGCTCGAATTGGGTGGCAAAGCGGCGAATATCGTCTTTGAAGATGCGGCCCTTGACCAAGCGGTGGAAGGCATCGTGAACGGCATCTTCTTCAACCAAGGTCATGTGTGTTGCGCAGGATCACGGTTGCTTGTTGCTGAGTCGATCGCGGATACGTTGATCCACCGTCTGAAAGCACGCGTTGACACACTGATTGTTGGCGATCCACTGGACAAGAATACGGATATAGGCGCCATCAACTCGAAGGCACAACTCGACCGCATCCACGACTATCTGTCGCTTGGCGAATCGGAGGGCGCTACGTGCTGGCAGCCTGACACTTCGCTGCCGGACCAAGGGTTTTTCTGCAAGCCAACGTTGTTCACCGATGTCGCGCAGTCCAATCGAATTGTGCAGGAAGAAATTTTTGGCCCTGTGTTGACGATCCAGACATTTCGCACGTTTGATGAGGCAAAAGAAAAAGCCAACAACACGCCGTATGGGCTATCCGGCGGTGTGTGGACCGACAAGGGCGCGCGTATTTTCAAGATGACCAATGAGCTTCGGGCGGGTGTTGTTTGGGCCAACACGTTTAACAAGTTCGATCCAACATCGCCGTTCGGCGGTTACAAAGAGAGTGGTGTAGGTCGCGAAGGTGGTCTTCACGGTTTGCTTCCTTACGTCAAGCTATCGCAAGGGGGTGCTGTATGAGCAATGAGCGACGCACTGCAGTACCGAAGACCTATAAGTTGTTTATCGGCGGTCAGTTCCCGCGCACAGAATCCGGGCGCTATTTCGCCTTCGGCGACACGCGTGTCAATGTGTGTCTTGCGAGCCGCAAAGATGCCAGGAATGCGGTGGTGGCAGCCCGCAAGGCTTTTGCTGGCTGGGCCGCTGCGAGTAGTTACCTTAAAGGCCAGATTTTGTATCGCATCGCTGAGATGTT
>JBCAZE010000002.1:0-79481 GCA_039700805.1 Pseudomonadota bacterium
CGCGGCAGCCATTCACTTGCCCATGGCCGTTCCAGTCACCGACGACAAAGCCATCGAATCCCCAGCGCTTCTTGAGCACATCGGTAAGTAGGTATTGATGGCCATGCAGTTTGTTGCCGTGCCAGCTATTGAACGACGCCATGACGATTTCAACGCCAGCTTCGATCGCGCTCGGGTATCCCGCAGCATGAATGCGTGCAAGGTCCGCTTCGCTGACGCGCGTATCGCCTTGGTCGATGCCGTCATACGTGCCGCCGTCACCGACAAAATGTTTCGCACTCGACAACACATAGCCACCCCGCAGCCGTTGTGCATCTTGCACAGGGCCTTGCAACCCTTCGACGATTTTGCCAGCGTAGGCGGCAACGATGTCAGGGTTCTCGGAATAGCTCTCGTACGTGCGTCCCCAGCGATCGTTGCGCGCGACGGCAACCGTTGGCGCGAAACTCCAGTCTTGGCCTGTAATGACGGTCTCAAGGGCCGTGATCCGGCCAATTTCCAGCATCAAGTCTGGGTCTCTGGCAGCGCCGAGCCCAATGTTGTGTGGAAAGATCGTGGCGCCGACAACGTTGTTGTGCCCGTGCACAGCATCAGTGCCCCAAAGCAGTGGTATGTAGGTGCCGCCTTCACGTGCCATTGCTGCAGCATGGAATTCATCGGCGAGCGCGAGCCACTCATCGGCGCCGATTCTGACATCGCCATGCGGCGCCGAATTGCCACCATTCAGTATTGAGCCGAGCGGATAGGTTAAAAGGTCGGCTGGCTCGATATGAGCGATATCGGCTTGGATCAGTTGTCCGACTTTTTCTTCGGTGGAGAGGCTCGCAAGGATCGCATCGATTCTCGCTTCTGTGTCCGGATTCGGCTGCCGTTGGTGCGTAAGCTCCGGCCAATGCGTCATGCGATCTGCCGTGACGTCTTCTGTGTTTCCTTGTTGCGGTTGGCTGCAACCCCCGGCGGCTATACAAAGTACACCACTGAGAGCCAGAAACCGGCGCCGAACGGTGTCCGTTGCGCTCATAGTTTTCTCCGAATCCGATGCTTCCCCTGCGTCTCAAAATAACAAAATGTCTCGCGTTGTCAATTTTGCTGGATTGACACGAATCTATCGATTCTTGATGTCTACTGGGGTCGTATTGAGACAATAATTGGGAAGAAATACGCGCCTAAGACGGGCCGCATCACGCGCATCGTGACAACTAAATCGTTGTAAAGATTGAAGGTTCCAGAGCTTTTCGTTCCATTGCACTACCCGTCAGGCGTGCAATGTGTTGTGCCGAAATACAGGGTTTGTACCCGGCGTAGGTGAATCCCGGTGTCGGTTGCAGATCACCGTGTGGACTAGGTGATGGGCACCAGGTTGCGCCGGTTTGCGCACCGTGAGCGTGGATCGCGCTACATCATCGTGGCGTTACCCGATCAGCAAACGCCGATAGGCACTGGCGGATGCGGATGCGCCGGTCCCAGATAAAACAAACCCGCACGCAGCCGAAGCCACATGCGGGTCTGCCTGTCCCCCAACAGTTCGGTTTAGGCGTTCGCGGTTGATCCATCTCCCAACGAACCACGGCGTGCCTCGAGTTCATCGCGAATCTCTCGTGCGCGTTCTTCGGTGATGTTGAACGAGAGCAACGCCCAGATGGCGAAACCTGAGGCAATCACCGGCACGAAGGCATCCGCTAATCGCATCAAGAACAGCGTTTCATCGGATTGCGCACCCTCGAGTGCAACATCAAAGCCCGTGGCATCCAGTAGGATTCCGCCGCCGATCAATGCGGCTGACAGCCCCAATTTGACTACCCACCAGAAAATGGAGCCATACATGCCTTCCCGTCGTTCGTGCGTGTTGAGCTCATCGGCATCCACGACATCTGCGACCATCGCTGGCATCAATGTGAAGAGCGCGCCCATACCAAATGACATCAACGGAGCGGGTAGGATAATGAGCCATGGGATTTCTGGGTTGTAACACACCCATTTCAAAGCGAAGCCGACCATAGAAAGGGCAACAGCGCCGATGAGCGTTTTGCGTTTTCCATACCGTGTCGCCAAGAATGTCACCAGTGCGATGATCGGGAATGTCGCGATGATCCCGACAGTCCCAGCCCAGCCCGTCCAATAACCGCCGCACTCAGTATCCCCGCCGCAGAGATAATAGATGGACACATACTGCTGGAAGGCGCCGATCAACTGGAAACCGTTGAAAACAAGGAACGTCGCTGCGCAGAGTTTCAAGAAAGGAATGAATCGCAGTGTGGTGCCAAAGCCTTGGAAGAAGCAGATGAGATTGTGCATCAGGGCACTACGACCACCGCGTTCGTCCTGAGCCCCGTCAGCCTCATCGTCTTCGCACTCTACGGCAATATCGTGCGTCAATCGTTCGCGAAGGAAAATCGCTGGCAATACCCCGAGGCATACGACAATCACACCAATGATGATTGCGAGAATCGCGCCGCCTTGTGCGATCGTCCCGAACCATTCCTTTTTCTGAACGATGTAAAGAAACCAAGGTGAGATCGCGAAAGGAATCTGAGCAAACGTGTTTTGCACACCCATTAGGCGTGTCCGCTCGTTGTAGTCGGGTGTTAACTCATACCCCAAGGCAACCCATGGGGTCGCGAACACCGTGTACGCACCATAGAAAATGAGCGAGCCAACTAAGAAATAGATGAACAGCGTTGTCTCACTCGCATTGGTAGGTAGCAGCACCCAAAGCAAAGCGAACAGCACACCGACCAAGATCGCCCCGACAAAGATAAACGGCCTTCGTCGGCCCCACCGGGACTTTGTGTTATCGGAAATGTAACCAACCAACGGATCGGTCACCGCATCGAAAATTCTGGGAATACCTGCCGCCCAACCAATTAGCGTTGGGCTCATGCCGAGACCGATATTCAATACCGGGTTCGCCATTGTGCCAATCGCGGCCGCTAGCAAGTTGTTGCAGAAACCGCCGACGCCGTAGAAGATTTTATGTAGAAATGGGATCCGATCTTCTGGTGCGGTCTCAGTTGACGCAGACTCGGGTGTTGCGTAGATATCGTTCTGGTCGCTCATGCCGTTCTTGCCCCCCGGTTGAACGCTGGCTGTGTTGTGACGGTGGATCGTTACGCAAATTGACAGCGCTGTCAAACCTTGTACATTGTCGGCACCGCGTAAGGCGCGACAGATACGCGTTGCAGGGGACAACGAAAATTAGCACTAATGTTGAAAACAACTTAGACAGTGAAATCGAGCAGCGCGTTACAGCGTTGATCGGTCGTATGACGCTGTCTGAGAAGATTGGCCAGCTCAATCAGCTTGATGCCAGTTGGGGGCACCCACCTGACTATCTCGGGCCGCGTATCCGGGATGGCGGGGTTGGCTCGATCCTAAATACCGCGGATCCAGCGATCGTTGCCGAGTTACAGCGCATCGCGATCGAAGAGAGCCGTCTGGGTATTCCGCTGCTGACGGGTCGCGATGTCATTCATGGTTTTCAGACCGTCATGCCGATTCCGCTTGGTCAAGCCGCTAGCTGGCACCCGGCGCTGGTTCAGCGCGCCTCTCGCGCGTCGTCAGCCGAAGCCAGTCGCGCCGGTATCAATTGGACATTCGCGCCGATGATCGATGTGACACGCGATCCACGCTGGGGGCGTGTTGCGGAGAGTCCGGGTGAGGACCCATATCTCGCAGGCGAAATGGCCAAAGCGCTCGTTCGCGGCGTACAAGGTGAGTCGCTGGATGACCCCGAGAGCCTCGCTGCTTGTGCGAAGCACTTTGCGGGTTACGGTGCGGTTGAAGCGGGCCGTGACTACGCCGCGACGAATGTGCCGCCCAATGAAATGCGTAACGTACATCTTCGGGCGTTCCGTGCAGCGGTCGATGCGGGTGCCGCAACGGTGATGACTGCATTTACCGATATCGACGGAGTTCCGGCAACCGCCAATGAGCATTTGTTGAGCGATGTCCTGCGCGATGAATGGGGCTTTGACGGCATGGTCGTCAGCGATTGGGACTCGGTGCGCCAGCTCGAGATCCACGGTTTCACGGATAGCGAGGCAACCTCGGCGCTCGCGGCGTTTAAAGCCGGCGTCGATATGGAGATGGTTGGTGAGTCGTATTCACGTCATCTTGAAGCTGCGATCGACGGTGATGCGACACTCTTACAACGCCTGGATAACGCTGTCGCGAATGTCCTGCGCCTCAAGTTTCGTATGGGTCTGTTCGATGGCAGAGCTGCTGCCCGTGGTCAGACCGAGTGGACGGCGCAGGCGATCACCGAGGTGTCTCGCGAGCTGGCTCGTGCCAGCGTTGTGATGCTGCGCAACGAGAAGAACACATTGCCGCTCGAAGTCGATCGGCTGAAGTCGGTAGCTGTTCTCGGTCCGCTTGCCGACGCACCCTACCAACAGCTCGGCACATGGATTTTTGACGGCGTCGTCGACCGCAGCGTCACGCCGCTAACCGCACTGCAGGATGCGCTTAAAGGAAGCGCCGAGGTCCGTTACGACCAAGTGTTCGAGACGTCACGCAGTCGTAATCTCGTCAATCTGTCATCAGCGGTTAACCTCGCGACGCAATCCGATGTGGCGATCGTTTTTCTAGGTGAAGAGGCCATACTGTCCGGGGAGGCGCATTGCCGCGCGGACATTCGTTTGCCCGGCGCGCAGGAGGCGCTGGTGAAAGCGTTGGCCGCCTGTGGGACGCCGCTGGTTGGCGTGATTTTGGCCGGGAGACCGCTCGCGCTCGGTGCTGTCGCTGAGTGCTTCGATGCTTTGTTGTATGCATGGCACCCGGGTAGCCAAGCCGGGCCTGCGCTTGCCGATTTGCTGCTTGGGCAGGCATCACCCAGTGGCAAGCTGCCGATCAGTTTTCCGGTGATGTCTGGACAAGTGCCGGTCTATTACAGTCAAAAGAACACTGGTAAACCGGCGACCGATGACACGATTGCGCATATCGATGCGATCGACTCGTACGCACCGCAAACCTCGATTGGCATGACGTCCTACCATCTCGACGCCGGATTTCGGCCCTTGTACCCATTCGGATTTGGGCTTTCGTATGGCACGTTCGTGTATGCGCCGACTCGATTGTCAGCGTCGACGATGACAGGTAATGATGTTCTGCGCGTGTCTACAACGGTGAAGAATGAGGGTTTGCGGAGCGGCGACGAAGTCGTGCAGCTGTATCTCCGCGATGTTGCGGCGAGTCTTACGCGACCGGTCAAAGAGCTCATAGGATTTCAGCGGGTACAGCTCGCACCCGGTGAGTCAACGGATGTGGTATTCGAAGTGGCCGCTAAGGATCTCGGGTTTTATGGCCCGCGGGGGCGTTGGGTCTGTGAGCCTGGCGAATTTCATATTGCGATCGGTGGTGACTCGAGGGTCGAGTTATCGGAGCGGTTCACGTACATCGAGAACTAGCCCGAATGGCGCACCGACATGGGGGACAGGAGGTACGCATGCGATATTTCTATTGGGTAATAACTGCACTGCTGCTAACCGCTTGCGGTAAGCAGCCGGTCGCGGAGAACGAGACAATGAATGCTGAAGTACAGCACAACGAAAGCGTTGGCCTAAAGCAAGCGGCGGGTGATCGCGTTGCTGATCAGGTGATGGCCATCGCCTACTCGGGTTTTCGAAAGGGGCAACATCCCGATCGCGGTGATGGCGCGAAAAACCCCTCACGTGACGAAATTCGAGAAGATCTAAATATCCTTGTCGAGAATGGCTTCGGTTTGATTCGTCTATATGACGCACGGGAAAACTCCCGAATGACGCTTGAGATCATCCGTGATGATCAGCTGCCGATCAAAGTGTTGCAGGGAATTTGGTTGGACGCAGAGCTGAGCAATCACGAGGGTTGCCCTTGGCTCGATGCCCCTATTCCTGATGAACAGCTCGCTCGCCAAACCAAAGAAAATGCGGCTGAAGTGGCACGTGGCATCGCGCTGGCGACGGAGTTTGCCGATGAAATCGTCGCGGTGAACGTCGGCAATGAAGCCTTGGTCAACTGGACGGATCATTTAGTCTCGTTGGATCAGATGATTGCGTATGTGCGCACAGTTAAGGCGGCTATCGACCAACCTGTGACCGTTGCCGAGAACTACGAGTGGTGGATCGCAGACGGGGCACCATTGGCTGCCGAGCTCGACTTCGCTGGGGTGCATACGTATCCCGCCTGGGAAGAGAAGGCGATTGATGAAGCGATTGGCTATACAGCTGAAAACATGAACCGCGTGCACGCCGCGCTGGGCGACGTGCCATTGGCGATTCTCGAAGCAGGCTGGGCGACCACTGCATCGGAGTTTGGCGGTCGAGCCAGCGAAGCGAATCAAGCGCGATATTACGAAGAGCTCGAAGCTTGGGCCACCGACGCGAATGTCACGACGTTCTTCTTTGAAGCGTTTGACGAGTCTTGGAAAGGCAATCCAGACAACGCCGAAGGTGCTGAGAAACACTGGGGCGTGTTCTTCGAAGATCGAACCCCGAAGCAGTTGATGCGCTCGCGACAGGCAGGAAGCAGCGAGTGAAGTCCACTCAGCGAACCTCCTTGCGGGGGCTTCGCACATTTTGTGTTGCTGCGCGTTACGGCAGCTTCCGAACCGCTGGCGAAACCTTGTTCGTTACAGCGTCAGCGGTTAGCCACCAGATCAAGACGCTCGAAGAGGAGCTGGGTCTGACACTGTTTGACAGAAGTGGTCGCCAGCTCAAGTTGACGGAGGCAGGCGAGGGGCTGGCCGAAGAATTGTCACCTTTACTCGATCGCATCGATGACATCGTTGCGAACTACAAGGGTGACGGCGCGCGCAAGTCAGTACGTATTTCGGTCCAGCCATTTTTCGGTAGCGAGTATTTCGTACCGCGATTGAGCGAGTTTTCAGCACTGCATCCCGAGATTGAAATTTTTGTTGGTTCCAGTGATGAGTCGGCGGAAAAGCATCCTGCCGATGTTGATTTGTCTATTCGCTTATACAGCAAGCCACCGAGTGGCTTTGCGTCACAACGACTGTTTGCGTTGCGAATGGCGACGGCGGGTTCGCCTGCGTTCAAGAAAACGATCAAGCTAAAGGGTGGGAAGATCATCAGTGATTTTCCGCTCATCGTTCATGAAACGCTGCCGAAAGCATGGCAGCAATGGTCAGAGGCGACAGGGATCGAGTTGCCGGAGAAGAGTAAAGTAACTCGCCTCGAATCGATGATCGCTGTCCTGCGAGCAACGCAGCGAGGATTGGGTGCCGCTCTCGTGCCTGTGCCGATGGGAGAGCTCTGGTTTACTGAGGGAAGCGTCGTGCGTCTTTTTTCAGAGGAACTGGAGTCGGATAGGGGGTACTACGTCGTCTGGGATGAGGCTTCTCGCCAGCGGCCGGAGGTCCTCGTGTTCCGTGATTGGATCTTGGAAACCTTTAGCGCAAACACGTGAAAATTTCTCATGTAACGGATGAATTCAATCCGTTTGTTAAAGACACGCCGCGCCTCTAAATTGCACTCCTGAGTCATGGTGACTCACACCACGCGCCCTCATTGGCGCAAGGAGATGCAAAATGAAACACATGAATCGATCAGTACGTAGTCCGTTCGCATTCAGCATGGCTGGTGTGCGAGCGCTTGCCGGTGTTTCCCCGTATCTAGTGCGGGATACCGGTCGCCAGCGCATCGAAAAACGTGCGCAAACCAAGCCTGTAGCAGCGACGCAACACAATCCTCATTGCGAGCAGCCTTTCTGTCAGCACGCGTAAGTCGGCGAAAACTCGCGCCGTCATATGTTTGTCTAAAAAACTACGCGACGTAATCTGCCGATTTTGTCGCTTGCGTTGACAGCGCTGTCATATCTTGTTACCAATGGCGTCCTCGGGGTGCTAGTATCCCGTGCTCACAACAATCGGGACCTAGCCTCGGGGGGCGGCCATGGTAATTAACACAATCGGATTCCGTCGTTTTTTCGCCACTGCGTGTTCCATCGCAGTGCTTGGTGGTTGCACGGACAATCGTCCTGAGCAGCTTGCTGAAGTGAATCCTGTACCACCGGTGTCTATCGCACCGCAGTCCAACGTCAACAGCACAAATCCACAGCTCGTTACGAGCGTGAATGACGAAGTGTCTCCAGGCGACACGTTGCGACTGGTGTTCTCAGATGAATTCGATGGCGCGTCATTGGACACGTCAGTGTGGTTCTTTGAAGAGGGCGATGGCAGCCAATACGGTATTCCCGGCTGGGGCAACAACGAGCTGCAGTATTACCTGCCAGACAGTGCACAACTAGAGAATGGTGTGCTGAAGATTACGGCGCGCCAGGAAGACGTTGGTGCGTTCCGCTATACCTCTGCAAGAATCAATACCCGCGACCGCTTCGCGACCCGTTATGGACGGATCGAGGCGCGCATGAAGTTGCCTGGCGGTCAGGGCATGTGGCCAGCGTTTTGGATGTTGGCGCAGAACAGCCCCTACGGCGGCTGGGCGGCCAGCGGCGAGATCGACATCATGGAGGCGGTCAACCTGGGTGGTCGCGGCGGTAACCGCGTACTTGGCACGATCCACTACGGTGGCGAGTTTCCTGCCAACGAATTCACAGGCGACAGCTACGTTGTTCCTACCGACGTGCAAACGGAATTCCATGTTTACTCGGTCGAGTGGGATGCCACGGAAATTCGCTGGTATGTCGACGACACGCTGTATCTGACGCAAAACAACTGGTCCTCGACGGGTGGGGCTTTCCCCGCACCGTTCGATCAAGATTTCTATCTGATTTTCAACGTCGCAGTGGGCGGTAATCTTCCGGGTGCTCCGGATTCGACCACCGTTTTCCCTGCCACGATGGAAGTCGATTGGGTACGCGTGTACTCAGGCGAGCCGTAGGCTAACCAACACAACATTCGCGCGCGCTACCGATCGTAGCGCGCATGTCGGTTCCAGGGCCGACGGGGATTCACCACATACTGACCGGGGGGCAGCGTGGTATGACAATCTGTAAATGCGCGCTGCCGCCTGCTGCAGCGATCCAACGCAACCTAAATTCGTTTTTCCTATATCGAGACGTGATGCTATGCACGCTATAAAAGCTCTGCGCTCATCGAAAGCGCTATTCGTTTCTGTCTTTTCTTTCGCACTTGCTGGCTGTTTCGGCACAGGCGATGGCCCAGAGCCAATCGCCGGTACGCCTGCGCCGCCACCGCCGCCGTCGCTCTGTGATCCGAGCGCGGTTGCTGCGGATGGTAATCCGTTCCCGATCTTCTTCGAGAACTTGGCGACGTCTTATGACTTCGGCATGGATGCAGGCTTTGGCGGCGGCGCCACAACGATTCAGGAAAACACGCAATGTAGTGCGGCGAACCCGTCTCCACAGGTTGCGCAAATGGAGAAGTTCGCGGCTGAGCCCTTCGGTGGCAGTTCGCTGGCACTCCCTGCAACCGTTGATTTTTCTGCAGGCCAAGCGTTCACGATGCAGGTTTGGGCATCTCGATCTGTGCCTGTCACGTTCAAATTCGAAGACGCCATCACCAACGATCCGGCTAACGGTATCGAGCGTGTTGAGACGCACTCTGGTAACGGCGAGTGGCAAACCTTGTGCTTCGACTTCTCCGGTGCGACCGGTGGTTTCACGACCAGCGCGATTACCTTTATCTTTGATAACGGCGTGGTCGGTGATGCAGGCGGTGATCCTGACAACTGGACATTCTTCATGGACGCGATCGAACAGGTTGCTACCTGTCCTGGTGCGCCGACGACCACATTGCCAGTGACATTCGAAGGCGATCCAACCAGCTTCAACTTCGGTCCTGATGGCGGCTTCGGTGGCGGTGCCTCCGATGTCATCGCGAACCCAGATCAGAGCGGTGAGAACACCACCGCACAAACGGCTCGCATGCAGAAGTTCGCTGGTGAAGTCTTTGGTGGCAGCACCTTGGAACTCGCCGGTAATGTCGACTTTACGCAGGGCGAAGCGTTCACCATGAAAGTGTGGTCTACCCGCGCGGTTCCTGTGCTGTTCAAATTCGAGGATGCGGTGACTGGAGATCCAGCTAACGGCATCGAGCGCACGGGCGATCACAATGGTGGCAGCACGTGGGAGACACTCTGTTTCGATTTCTCCGGTGCGACTGCTGGATTCTCGTCTAGTTCGATCACCTTTATTTTCGACAACGGCACCAACGGCAATGCCGATAATGACCCTAACGCCTGGACCTTCTATTTCGACGAGATCGAACAAGTTGCTGACTGTAATGGCGGCGGCGGTGGCGGCCCCGCGGCTCAGTTCTCGACGCTGACGTTTGACGATGCCGCGTTGACATACACACTGAGAGGGTTTGGTGGCGCCGAAGATTCGGCAATCGAAGCTGACCCAGACGACGCAAACAACAGTGTCGTTCGCATTAACCGCTCTGATACGGCGGAGACGTTTGCTGGAACCGTCATTTCAACATTGGCCAACGAAGCGGTCGGTGTGATTCCACTGGATGCAACGACGACGTCAATGACGTTGCGCGTGCGTGCACCGGCGGCCGGTCTACCGATTCGTCTCAAGATTGAGAATTCTGGCGATCCCGCCATATCGGTAGAAGCGGAAGTGCTAACCACGGCCGCGAATACTTGGGAAACTTTGACATTCGATTTCACAAATCAAGTCATGGGCACTGCCGCGTTTGATCCGAGTGCGGTGTACGACAAGATCGCTGTGTTCCCGAACTTTGGTGCGGCCGGGTCGGCTGCAGGGGCGCAGACCTTCTTCATCGACGACATTGCAGTTGCGGGAGCGACCCCGCCACCTGCAGCAGCTTTTGAGACGTTGACGTTCGATGATGCGGCGCTGACATACACACTACGTGGCTTTGGTGGTGCAGAAGACTCCTCAGTTGTTGCGGATCCGGATGATGCTGGCAACAACGCCGTGCGCATCAATCGCGCAGACAACGCACAGACATTCGCAGGGACGGTGATCTCGACACTTGATAACGAAGCGGTCGGCGTGATCCCGCTCGATGCGACCGACACGTCGATGACGATGCGCGTCAGAGCGCCGGCAGCTGGACTGCCGATTCGCTTGAAGATTGAGAACTCCGGTGACCCGGCGATCTCGGTTGAGACGGAAGCGATGACGACAGGCGTTGATACCTGGGAGACGTTGACATTCGACTTCACGAACCAAGTGATGGGTACGGCGGCATTCGATGAAAATGCGGTTTACGACAAAGTCGCTGTGTTCCCGAACTTCGGCGCGGATGGCGCTGCAGCGGGGGCACAAACGTTCTACTTTGACGACATTGCGGTCGCCGCCGGTGGCGGCGGAGGCGGTGGCGGCAACAGCAGTGCCGCTACTGACTTTGAGTCTGGCATGGCAACCTTCAGTGACTTCGAAGGTGGTGTTGCGACCGTCATTGCAAACCCGGATGCGAGTGGCATTAACACCTCGGCGCAAGTCGGGCAGATGCAGAAGTTCGCTGGTCAGACCTTTGGCGGCAGTACGCTACAGCTTCCTGCGCCGGTTGATCTTGCGATGGGTGATTCGTACCTGATGAAAGTGCGTGCCTCTCGCGAAGTGCCGGTATTGTTCAAGCTCGAAACTCAAGGTGATGAGCGCACCGCGACGCACAGCGGTAGTGGCACTTGGGAAGAGCTTTGCTTTGACTTCAGTGACGTTGCGGTTGGCAACATCACGGGCATCACGTTGATCTTCGACAACGGCACTGCGGGTGACGCAGCGAACAACCCAGATGACTGGACCTTCCAGTTTGATGACATCGTACAGACCAGTGATCCGTGTCCTGCGGCGCCACCAGCGCCAGTCTTCGAGACGATCACGTTCGACGATGCCGGTATCACCTATGGTTTGACTGACTTCGGTGGCAATGGGTCAACGATCACGAACGATCCGGCCGGCGGTACCAATATGGTTGTTCAGTCCGTACGCTCTGCGGCCGCTGAGACTTTCGCGGGTACGACGGTTTCAACTCTGCCGAACGATGAGATCGTGCAGCCGATTGACGCGGATAACCTCGTGTTGTCAGTGCGTGTCTACTCTGCTGAGGCTGGCGCGACTGTCCGGTTGAAAGTCGAGGATGCAGCTGACGCAGGAATCTTCATTGAAACGGATGCGACAACGACCGTGGTCAACGACTGGGAGACACTGAACTTCGATTTCGGAAGTCCGGTTGGTGGTGCGTTCAACGCAGCCAATACCTACAACCGAATTTCGATCTTCTTCAACTTCGGTGTTACCGGCGGCGCGGCTGGCGAGCAGAACTGGTTCTTCGATGATATTGCTCGTGCTGCACCACCACCTGCGCCCGCAGCGTTTGAAACGTTGACATTCGACGACGCGGGCCTGACCTACACGTTGCGTGGCTTTGGCGGTGCCGAGGATTCGGCGGTTGTTGCAGACCCTGATGACGCCGGCAACAATGTCATGCGTATCAATCGTTCCGATGCCGCTGAGACATTCGCGGGCACCGTGGTTTCCACGCTCGCGAATGAAGGTGTTGGCGTGATTCCTTTGGATGCGTCGAATACATCGATGACGATGCGTGTGCGCGGTCCTGCGGCTGGCTTGCCGATTCGTTTGAAGATTGAGAACTCCGGTGACCCGGCGATCTCGGTCGAAACGGAAGTCCTGACGACCGTGGCGGGTGCTTGGGAGACGATGACGTTCGACTTCACGAACCAAGTGATGGGTACGGCAGCGTTCGACGAGAATGCGGTTTACGACAAAGTCGCTATCTTCCCGAACTTCGGTGCAGCCGGTGGTGCAGCTGGCGCACAGACGTTCTGGTTCGATGATGTCGCGGTTGCCAGCGGCGCTGGCGGTGGCGGTGCCATGGGCGAGCTCACAACCAACGGCAGTTTCGAGACGGGCGACTTAACCGGTTGGACGATTTTTGACAACGGCGGCTCGATCAGTGTGGACACGATGGAAGCGACCGACGGTAGCAATTCAGTCCATGTCATTGCCGCCACAGGACAAAATCCGGTCATCAAGCAAGAGTTCCTTGCAGAGGGCACTGTCACAGCAGGCCAGCAAGTCACGATCTCGTTTGATATGAAGGGTTCAGCGGCCGATGGCGGCGTCATCTTCCCTGAGTTGATCTCGGAGGAGGCGATGGGCGCCAGCGGCAATATTCTAGAGACGATAACCGCACCGACAACCGATTGGACGTCGTACAGCTACACACCGAATGCGGGTGCTGATGTCACGCGAGGCATCACGCTGCAATTTGCGATTGTGTGTGGCGGGGCGCCTACCTGTTCGGCCGATGTATTTATCGACAACGTCAGCGTCACATTGAACTGATTGGTGACAACTATGGGTAATAACATGAATGATAAAGCGCTCGCCGTCATGGGATTCGGCGGTATGGAACGAGTGATCAAGATCGCAGGGCTTATGCTTGCTGTCGTGATGCTTGCGATGCCCGTTGTCAGCCAGGCACAGGTGAATCGCGTGACGACTGTTCAAGACGAGAACGGTTGGCGACTGCAGGTTGATGGCGAGGACTATTACATCAAGGGTGTGGTGTGGGGCTACACGCCACGTGGCGAGAACTACACCTACAACCTTTGGGATAAGGGTGACGACCACATTCGTAAAGTCCTGGACTATGATTTTGGACTGATGAAAGCCGCGGGCATCAACACGATTCGCAGTTTTGCGATGATTCCGCCGAAGTGGGTGACCTACATCTATCGTGAGCACGGCATCATGTCTGTGATCAACCCACTCATGGGTCGCTATGGCTACACGATTGGTGGCCGCTGGGTGCCATTTACGGATTACTCAGATCCATTGACGCGCGCCACGCTGCTGAAAGACTCGTTAGAAATTGTTGACACCTACAAAGACGTACCTGGTGTCATCATGTTTGCGTTCGGTAACGAGAGTAACTACGGCCTGTCTTGGTCGAGCTTTGAGATCGAGAACTTACCGGAAGGCGAACAGAATACGGCGAAAGCGCGTTTCCTCTACAGCCTTTTCGAAGAAGTTGTTAAAGGCGGTAAAGAGATCGCGCCGAACCATCCGTTCTCGATTGTGAACGGCGACATTCAGTACATCGATTTGATTGCCGAGCTTGTTCCATCGCTCGACATTCTCGGTAGTAATGTCTATCGCGGCAGAACGTTCACGAGTCTATGGGCCGAGGTCGATGAGAAATTGGACTTGCCGGTTGTCTTCTTCGAGTTTGGTAGTGATGCGTACAACGCGCGTGAACTACAAGAAGACCAAGCGGCTCAAGCGGGCATCCTCAAAGACCAATGGCAGGAGATGTACAACAAGTCTTGGGGCAACGGAGAGGAAGGCAACGCGATTGGCGGTTTCGTCTTCGAATGGCGTGACGAATGGTGGAAATACCTACAAGAAGAAAACCTCGACACGCAGGACAACAATGCATCTTGGTCCAACCAGGCGTATTTGTTCGACTGGGCGCCCGGTAAGAACAACATGAACGAGGAGTGGTTCGGCATCACCGCGCTGGGTCCGCAAAACTCGAATGGTGTCTACACGGCTCGCCCGCGTACGGCTTACGACGTTCTGGCTGAAGTCTTCGCGATGGATCCGTACCAGCTGAAGAAGTCGGCGATGAATCAGAACATCAACGACATCAACATGGATTACCTGAACCTCAAAGGCGAGGTTCGTTTGTTGAAAGAAGACAAGCGTGAGGACGATGCAGCGTTCAGTTTGACCGGTGGTCAACTGAGAACGCAGTTTGTCTCCAAAGGTACTGAGCAAGACACACGGATCGATGGTGAGAACGGCGTTGAGTTCGAGAGTGGCCAAATGGTCTTCTTGGACTTCGGCTTCAAACCCAACGATCGATTGGAAGGCCAGGTCAGCGTCAACATCTTAGGTCGTGTGGCTGATGTTGAGCCACTTGAGATTCAGTACGGGCGTCGCGGATTACCTGTTGTGGTTCGCACAGAAGACGATGCGGGGCAAATCATCGATACCAATGTTGTCGGTACTCAGGTGTTCAACGATCGGGAGCGCGTCGAGATCTACGACTTTGAGGCGACCTACAAAGGTGACAACTTCGACGTTACGGCGTTCTACCATACGCCACGATTCCACTACATGTACAAAGGTGACTTCTATGGATTGATCCATGAAGCCACAGACATTGATGGCATCGACATCTGGAACGGCAAAGCGCCTGAAGGCATCGAGTTCGTCGGTAAGGGCAAGTTCGATGGTCTGACTGTGATTGCTGGCCCTGAGATATACTGGGGTGCTAACCCGAAAACGGTGATCAAATACGACTTCGAAACCGGCCCGATTGACTGGACGTTCATTCACTCCGAGGACATTGCGCGTTTGGGTCAGGCGACAGGTGCGGCGGGCGCGACAGTACGTCAGTCTCGTCAGACAACGATCTACGCCAAGACCAACATCGCCGAAGGCGTGAAGCTCGAAGTGGGCGGCATCATTTCTGCACCAGAGCGGATTGATGAGATCTACGACCGCGTTGATAGCAACAGCAATATTTTCGTCGACCAGATCGAGTTCGAAGATACGCTCGGCGTCAAAGCGAAGTTGACCTTCCCATTCCTCGGTACGCTCTCTTACGTCAGGGGCGAATACGCAGGCCTGGTTGCAGAGTCAGGCATCGCACTGCGTGAATTCGGTACTCAGTTGCCTTACTCCGGTCTTGGTAATAAGCAGGAGTTTGAAGCTGGCTCGATGATTAACATCGGCAATTTGATGATCTTCCCGCGTGTGCTTTATCGCGATAACTTGGTGCATGCGAACCCGATCATTGCGAGCTCCGTATCACCCGGCGGCATCTTGAATCCAGGTATACTGCCACGTGATCGTGACAACGACCCGTTCGCCGTATTGGATAACCGCGAAGCACGCGCGGCCGAGCTGTTTATCACTTACGATCCGACCGGTGCCACACCGTTCTATCAATGGGATAACGACTGGCGCGAAGATGCGGGCTTTGCCTTTAACCTTGGGATGAACTACACGAGCTTCCCAACGGCGACCGATGCCAACTTGTTCTTCTTCCCGGAAGAGAGCATCAACGCATCGTTCGGTCGAGGTCTGCCAGCGGAAGACGTCTGGACCGTATCGAGCCGGATGGTCTTCAACCCGAACCCACGTTCGCGATACATCACGCGGTTCATCCGCGGCTTCAACCAGTCAACGGGTGATCCGAATGGTGGTACCCGCGATTATTGGGAAGCGCATGGTAAGGCGGTCTGGAACGGTAAACACGTACTTCAAGGCTACTTCAAGAAGGACGCTTGGGGACCCTATGACTTCCATCGCCAATTCAACATCACATTCCCAGAGCAGTACTCACTGGACTACTCAATGTTGCTAGACCAAGGGCTTGATGAGCGCTTCGCGACGAAGATTGGTATTCGCGGTCTGCTGCGGACCAACGATGAGAATTCACCAGATGATGAATTCTTGGATGGCGACAACGATTACATCTTCCAGGTTATCGCCTACTTCACGCTGAACTTCTGATCAGCTGGAACGATGATGAGGATTTATGACATGCAATTTATAGCAACACTCACAAACGCTTCCCGCCATATCAGACGGGTGATGATCGCCGGCTTAGCAATGACGACGATGGGTATCCTTGGCTGTGGTAGCAGTGCAGAGCCTGATGAGAACGACGGCGAGTTGTTCAATCAGGTGTTCTTACCGACCGATACGCTGCTGAATCTGGCTTGCGCTGATGTCGGTCTGTACCTAGAGACCTGTGTTCTCGGTGATCCGCAGAACCCGTTTATCACGGTTGCGATTCCGGAGTTTGACGAGAACAACCCGGACGCGCGGACTAAGTTCGACTTAGCAGCTGAGCTTCCGGCAGGTCCGACAGGTGCCAAGGCGCGTTTTTACCTTTGGGCAACGGCGCTGGCGCGTCGGCCTTCTGGTGAGAATCAGTACTTCACCGCACTCGCATTGCACGAGTTGTTCGATGCCAACAGCGACCCGTTGATTCAGGAACAAGCATTGCGTGCCTACCGCGCGGTGTTGGATCACTTCTTCAACTCTGTTGTGTTCTTCACGTGCTGTGCTGATGTAGATCCGAATGGCAACCCGGTGCCTTTCGCCGTTCGGCTCGCGGAGCTGACAGCGGATAACATCTACCGCACGGGTGCAACTGGGTTTGCACGTCTCGTGCCTGGCAATGAGTTGCTTGCGCTATCTCAGCTTGCTGAATGGGGCTACGTCTACCGTCCGGCGAATCCGCCGAACTTTGATGACGGGCTGGTATTCCCGAGCGGTACATAGCCGAAACGCCATTGCGAATGCGACTTTTCATTCGCTTGATCTGGGGGCTGATTCTGACCGGCTGTGCAGTGGCAGCAGCGTCAGAACCGGCCCCTCATCATGTCAGCCTGCAAAAAACAGACACGGGTTGGGTGCTGCTTCGAGGTGGTGCGCCCTACGTGGTCAAAGGCGCGGGTGGCGATCACAGCCTGGAAGCTTTAGCCGCTGCTGGCGCTAACTCCATTCGCCTCTGGGATTTTGCCAATGCACGACCGATCATGGATGAGGCGCATCGTCTTGGGTTATCGGTCACACTCGGTATTTGGTTGGGCCATGAGCGACACGGGTTTAATTACTCGGACGAAGCGGCCGTGGCTGAGCAGCTTGAGCGCGTACGTGCGGCGGTGCTTGAATATCGTGATCACCCGGCCTTGTTGATCTGGGGGCTCGGCAACGAAATGGAGGGTTTCGAGGCCGGTGACAATCCGTCCGTTTGGCAGGCGGTGAATGATGCCGCGAAGCTGATCAAATCACTGGATCCGCATCATCCGGTCATGACGGTAACGGCAGAGCTCGGCGGTGAGCGCATTCGATTTGTTCATGAGGTTTGTGACGCCATCGACATTCATGGCGTGAATTCTTACGGCGGCGCGACGAGTGTTGGTAATCGCATCGCTGCGGCTGGCGGTGAGAAACCGTATCTCGTGACGGAGTACGGCCCCTATGGCACATGGGAGTCGCCGAACACGGCGTGGGGCTCCCCCATTGAGCCGACGAGCAGCCAAAAAGCGGCGAGCTATCGCGCCGCGTACGTCGCTAACTTACCCACCCATCAGCCCGCGTCGCTCGGCAGCTATGCGTTCACTTGGGGGGCCAAGATGGAGGCGACCGAAACCTGGTTCGGCATGTGGTTGCGCGATGGCACACGGCTTGGCGCCGTAGATGCTCTGACGGATTTGTGGGGCGGCAAAGCGCCGCCAGATTTGGCGCCATCGATCGAGCCGATCGTCCTATCAGATGGCGGTGAGCATGACCCTGGCGATGTGATCGACGTCACCGTCAATGTTGAGGATGAAGAAGACGAGCGCTTACGTCTTGAGTGGCGCTTGCTGCCCGAATCGGGTGAGTGGTTAACGGGTGGCGATGTACGCCCGATCTTGGCTCCGATCGACGATGCGTTAGTGACTAAGTCGGCCACTGGCGCTACGGTACGAATGCCAGAGGTGCCGGGTCATTATCGATTGTTTGTGACCGCTTATGATTCTGCCGGTGGTGCTGCGACGGCAAACGTACCGTTGAAAGTCCGCGGTGAACCTCGTACTCGATTCCCGGTCACCGTCTATCACGAAGATATCGGCGGTATGCGGTGGGTACCATCGGGCTGGATGGGGGAGACTGAAGCGTTGGCCCTCGACAATGTCGATACTGCGTATGATGGTCTGAAGTCGCTTAGAGTGCGCTTTGAGGGCAGAGCTTGGGCAGGCATTGCCTGGCAGCATCCAGCGAATGATTGGGGTGATCAGCCTGGTGGATTCGATCTTTCCGGCGCCAAAGCGCTTGAGCTCTGGGCGCGCGGCGAATATGGCGGGGAGTCGGTCACCTTCGGTGTGGGTATTCTCGAGAGCGACAAACCGTATCCCGATTCTGGGAAGCGGCAGTCGAAGCCCATTGAATTGACGAGCGAATGGCAACGCTACACGGTGCCGCTCCGGGGATTGGATCTCGACACCATCAAAACCGGGTTCGTCATAACCGTCACAGGCCGCACGACCCCAGTGACGTTCTATCTGGACAAGATTCGCTTTATCGATTGATTGGCTGTTAGCGCGGGTCGACAGGTCCTGTCGATTCACGCAGTTGTAATGACCCTGGTACCGATTCGAACACAGAGCGTTCGCCGTTTGCATTACCGGTCAGCATGGATACTGCTGCTTCCGCCATTCGCCCGAGTGGTTGCCGAATGGTCGTCAGCATCGGATCGAGTTGTCTTGCAAGAATGATGTCATCAAAGCCCGAGACCGACAGCTCACTCGGCACGCTGATGCCGAGTCGATTCGCGGTCCGAATGACCCCTGCGGCCATATCGTCGTTGGCACAGAAGATAGCCGTGGGTCGCCGTTTGCGATTCAGTAATTTCTTGGCGCAACGCTGCCCTGAATCAAATGAATTATTGCCATCCGCGACCAGTCTTTCATCCGGTGTGATGCCGTGTCGCGCAAGCCCATCCAAGTAGCCTAAATAGCGATGGCCAACCGCTTCATGTGTCGGATCACCTTTGATGAATGCGATGCGACGATGCCCAAGCTCAACGAGGTGGTCGACCATATGGCTGCTCACTTCTCGATCGTTGGTCACGACGCACGGTTGGCCACGCACCACTTTGCCGGGAGAGATACGCACGAACGGGGTCTTGGTTGCCTGCACTGCGCGCACGATGCGTTGCATGTTCGACAATGGTGCCGCAAGAACAAGCCCTGACAGTCTTGTGTCGTTGATCAGTGACCGTAACTCGGATGCCACATTGCGCTGACGAAAATCACACGGATGAATTAACAGCTCTTTCATCGACGCTCGGCAAGCGCGAAGTGCGCCTTGCTGCATTCGGATAATGTAGCCAGAACTCGGTAACTCGTAAGCGGCAGGATCGTCGTAGACCAACGCAATCAGATGAGATTTCTGACTCGCAAGGTTGCGTGCCGATTGATCTGGTCGATACTGCAAGCTGTCGACAGCGCGTTGAACCCGCTCTCGCGTTGTTTGTCTAACATTTGGCTCACGATTGATGACGCGCGAAACGGTCTTGATCGACACGCCCGCGTGTTGTGCGACGTCAAATATCGTCACCTTGCCGGATTGCACGGTCATTTTCGCTGTTTTCCCCTGTCCCCAGCTCCATTAAAAGGGGATGCGGCAGCGCTGTCAATCGTTCTTTTAGCTCGCTTTTATCAGCTATATTTTGGGTTGCCGTCGCTATCCCAGATGCCCCAATAGGCGCCGACGTCGCCCTCTGCGGCGACTTTCCACGCCTCATCGAACGATGAGAAATAGAACACGGGAACATCGTCTTCCTCGGCCCATTTGAAGGTATTGAGGAGGTAGCGAATGGCATTGTCGAATGAGGGCACAGCGCCTTCTTCCGCGGTACCAATGTTTGGCCAACCTGTTTCGCTGATGATCACCGGTTTGCCGTTTGCCATGCCTTGTGCGCGGCGATACATCTCTTTCATGTATAGCAGTGCGTGATCGATTGGGCAGCCTTCCCAGAAGGGATAACAGTTGGCCAGAACGACATCACAAGCCTCAGTGACGCGGGGGTTGGTTTCAAACTTAAAATAAGCATCCACATAGCCGACTGGAACGCCGGGGCACGCGTCTTTCACGCGTTGCATGTAGCTGATCAACTCATCTTCTGTGAGTTCGTCGCGCAATAACACCTCGTTGCCCACTGCGATGATGTCTGCGTCGCCAGCTTTACCGATCTCTATAACGTTCGCGATCTCTAGCTCGTTATGTTCGCGGTCTTCATCAAGCCATGCGCCGACCAGTGTTTTCAGCCCAGCTTTTTTTGCGATTGCTGGGATCTGCTCATGCCCTTCTGTACAGGAAAACGAGCGTATCCAATTCACATGCGGTTGGATGATCGCGAGTCGCGATTCGATTTGCTCCGCGCTGATGTGCGTACCCGGCTCTTGTCCCTCAATGTAAGGGCTGAATGAGAGGCCGTGAAGTCCACGTTCTAGAAGGGCAGCAACCAGTGCGCGCAACTCGGCTTCCGATTTGCCGCTCAAATCCATACCCGCGAGCGCGAGCTTTCTCTTATAGTGGTTTGACATGATGTCGTCTCGTTGTTTTCAGGTTTTCGGTTGGCGACTAGCCGAACAGTGATGTGCGATCGATCGACACTTCAATCGCTGCGACTTCACCTGTTCGGTTGAAGATCGCGCCACTGTGCTGCACATCCAACGTGGCACCGGCGATCTGCGTCGTGCTGCCATCGATCATGCGAATCGTGAGCTCAGATTGGCCTTCCACGAGTCGATACAACACGGGAACCTGGCAAATGGTGAACGCCAGCATGCCTTTGTTCAGTGCAACCGTCTGCCATTGGTCTTGGGTATCGAGATAGCGGAATGAGGTTGCTTCGATGCTGAATTCGCGGCGACGCAGTAACGCCGGTTCGAAGCGCATGGCGCCACCTGTTACGCGCACGCCCAACTCACCGATTCGAGTCAGCAGTTCCTCTTTGACTTGTCCTGTCATACCAGGCTGTCTTGCGAGTCCATCCCCCGAGGTATGCGAATAGGGGTCAGTAGGAAATGCGCCATACTCTGCGGGCGTCTTGTTGAAGCCGATGCCTGCACGCACGTCATAGTAGAGCTCGCCCAGTCGCTGAATGACACGAGCGTCTTCGCCTTGATCCACAGCGCGCCAGTAATTCTCTTGGACCGCGAGCAACAACTTCGAGACCATATGCCAGTAGACACATCCCAAGCCTTCGAAACCAAACATAGTGCCCGACCGGCCTGTGAATGCGCGATGATTGAACACGGCTTCGTAGCATGCGGCAAATGCGTCGCGCTGTGATTCCAGCTCGGTGCCGTAGTCCGCAATCAGCTCGTCGAACCGACGATGTAACGCGCTGACATTTTCCAGGTCTGCGTTGAATCGGTAAACGCCGGCGCTATCGCGGTAGATCAGTCTCTGATCGCCGTTTTCCAGCATTTCAGTGATGGCATTGCTGGTTGGCAGCGCATCAGGCGCAATCGCGTTTCTTGCCAAAAATTTCGGTAACTGGCGATCGGGATAGAGCATAAAGGTGTGCTGATCTGCTCGATAGATCGGGCTCGCGAACAGCGATTCGATAATGTCGATCGCTTCGCTCGGTGCGATGGCGCCAGCGCTTAGCGCTGCTACCTGACCTTCTAGCATCGGATACAAGTAGTCGATGTCCACGGCATCATTGTCACGACGCAGTAGGTTGTAGGCGTGGTACATGCCATCGTCACGTTTGTTCACTTCAATGCAACGATCGATGACGGCGAGCGTATCGTCGAGTAACGTCGAAATGTCGTCACAGCGGATGCGCGCCTCTGTGTCGAATGGTTGGTCGGCGTAGACTCGCTCGCGATAGCGAGCGGCGGCGTCACCGAGCATCGACAGCAATTCCGCACGCTTGGAATCGACTTCGTCCGTCTGTATGGCGGCGCGACAAGCGGCGATCGCCTGTTTCGTTTCATCGAGCCAGGCTGCCAACGGCGCGGACACAGTCGTCTCGTCGGATAGCGAAGCAATCAGTTCGGTCAAGAACACGACGTAACGACGAAGGTAATAGGTGGTTACCATCGATAAGCCGTTGCCAACGAGCGCGTTGTTCGCGTCATTCCATTCCGGTCGTTGTGTATTCAGCCAAATGCCGCCGTCGACGACGAGGTTACCGAGCTTGGCGAGCAGCGGTACGAGAAGTTTCTCTGCCAGAGAGACGAGGTATACGTCCTCGTTGGCATCCCAAAAGAGCTTGCCATCTGCGCCACGCGCAGCGACGCGTGCGTCGATTCGGGCCGCAACGCTTTCGTCGAAGATCACAGTGTTTTTGGGGTCCTCGACAATCGCTGCGAAGTCTTTGATGCGATAGGGCACATTGGCATAGCAAAAGATGCGCTCTTCGAGCAGTCCAGCGAGCTGCTCGGGATGAAAACGCCGCGAATGTTCGAGAAGCTTCTGCAAATAGATGATTTGGTGATCGCCCCAGTAGCCGATGTAGCTCCAAGGATCATCCGGCTCTTCGACCTCCCAGTCGATCCCGTCGCTCGTGATGCGATAAGGGTTGTAGCCATCGATCGTCGAGGCATTCACAAACTTGGCGATCATGCTTTCCGTGAAGCCCGGAAAGCTCAAAGCGAGGCCTTCCCAATTCTGGAACACATCCCGCCAGTTGCCTTGATACGCCAACAGGTTCTCGCCCCGATCGTCCTCGAGTTCGATCGCGAACAGATTCCAAGGACGGCTGGGGTCTCCGTGCCGTCGACCGAAGCGAATCGGCAGGTATTCACGGCAGAGCCGTACCAGCTGCCGGTCTCCCGTGGATCCTGCGGCATCCAACATGTCACCTAGCGACAATTCGTCGGGCAGTGAGGCAAGCCAGCCGGCATGCTTGTCCGCGAGGCCGCGATCGAAGTTGGTGATCGCGTGCGTCAGGTATTGTTTGCTGATTCGATAGTGGTGATCAAAAACACCGCCGCGCAGCACGTTGAAAAGTACGTTGGCATAGTGATGAACGCTGACGTTTTCCTCGTTCGTTGTCTGCAGTGCGTCGCTGCTTGCCATCAAGCGCGCGAGTGCGTCCGAGCCGTCTGCAATCGACTGGCTGATCTGACGCGTCAACGTGATGGGGTCTGACAAAGACTGCTGCAATGCGACGATATCGCCTTGGTCTTTTTCGACATCAGCAATGATGTGCCAAACGGTCGTCTGCCCGGCGGCCAGCTTATGGGTAACCTGCGTGAGATAGGCACCACGCTGACCACGTGTCAGCGATTCCTGGACGATATCCTCGCCTTGGCGGAACGTCTCGATCTGCAATGCAGAAAGCGCGATGGTCGGGCTGTCCAGTCCCAATGCGTAGCAGCTGTTTGCGCGGAGCGATTCGCACGGTTCTGCTCGATCCGTAATCGCCGAGTACAGGGTGTAGTAGGCAAGACCGCAGGTTTCGTCGAGCTCTGTCCATTTATAGGCGTCAACCAGATTGCTGGTATTGGTTTGTGCAAACCGCGGCGTACCCGCTGGCAACAGATTGAGAAGACCGTCGAGTACTTCGGCATCAATATCTTGTTTGCCGATATTGGCCAGCTCGCACTGACGGACGAATCCATGCTCGCTACTAAACATCCAGGTGTAGCGGAATCGTAGCGATAAGTCGTGATGAACCGCCTCGAAACAGATTTTGTTGCCGAGGGTATTTTTGTAAATGGTCCTGGTTGTCGCGTCAGTGCCGCGAATGGGGCTGAATGGCTCCCATGTCACGACCTGCCCGTTGCGACGCGTCCGAATCAGTGTCGCAGCGCCGGTGGTTCCCGCGCTGTCATGGATTTTGTCGACTGTGGTGTACGGGAAAAGCGCGGTATCGGGTGAGACCCGGCCTGCGGTCAGCGCGCCGTTCGATGACACAAACAGCCAGTGGTTGTCGTGCGAAACGACGCTGACAAAAAAGTCGCGCATACGATCAACATTTTCGATCGCGTAGTAGCGCTCTCCGTCAAGATTCGTAAAACTGCCGCGCGCACTGGTGCCGGGTTGCTCGAGCATTTGTCGTTTACTTGTCGCCATGATCTTCTATCTCGCTACTGTCGCACGTCTCGATACGGTGATCGATCGAGAACGCACAGAAATACCCGTAGGTATCTCACTTTCTGTTTCGGGAAATAGGGTGACGAACGAATGTCTAGAAACCTACCTGAATCACTCAGGCAGGATATGTCAAAGACAGCACAATAGTGCCATCTTCCTAGCCCCCGAACACTTGAGTATACCCATAGCTCGCGCAGAATGACAGCGCTGTCAGCAGTCGATTTCTAGGTGTTTTCTAGTGCGCTTATCGGCAGAACTGCCGTCTGGATTGAGGTGCTGTCGTTCGCCGTTTGAATCCAAGCGAATACTAACGATTGATCATGCAATGTCATTTGCGGGAAGCCGGCGCGTCGCGCGGTTGCGAGTTCTGCGATGAGCATCGGTGCACTGGGCTTGGCGTCTTTGTGAAAGCGTTGCACAACAAATTCGCCACGCGATGCAGAAGCTCGTCGAATCCAACCGATGACAACGCTGCGGTCCGGCAATATCACGACACTGACACGACCCACTGGATTGTTGTCATCAACCGTGAAGTGTTGCTCGAAGCGCCGCCCGCCATCATCGGACAGGGCAAGGCTGACTGACCCCACCTCATCAATGGCCGTAAACCACGCAACAGCGACGTGTTGATCGAGCGCGTCGAGGGCCGGACCGTTGACCGGGCACCCGTCGATGACCCAGTTTTCCTCGACCACCGCTTGACCTGATTGCCACGTGCCGTTAACGCGTCGTGTGATAAACGTATCGCGTGTCTCGGACTCCGTTCGGTTGCGATACACCGCGATCGGCCCGTCTTCGCTCGACACCGCATCCGTTTGACAGCAGTCGCAGACGAGATTGTCGACCAATGCTTCATTGGACCGTTCACCGTTTGCGTTGACCGTCGCATAACGGAGTGTCATCCCGCCGGTGGTGCCATGTTGATCATGGCTGTGTCCGTGACCGCCGGTGTTTCTACCATCCAACCAGAGCACACCAACGTCGTCGCCATCGGGCACCATGCTGACGAACCCGTGCTCAGTCGGTGTCTCATCAGTGTGCGGTGAAAACGGCTCTGACCAATGCTGACCGCTGTCGTCGCTGAGGCTCAGCATGACATCGTAGGCGTAGGTGCTATCCGCGCTCTTCTTCAGCCAATGCGCGGCGAGACGGCTGCCACCCATGTGTTCAACAGACGGAAAATCAGCCCAATTGACAAACCAGCGCGTACCCGTGGCGACAGTGCGCGGCGGATTCCACTGCCCTTCGCCGAGCGAAGCAAACCGCAGTGTTTCTGTCTCGCCTTCATGCTCTAGCCAGCTGAGGATCACTGTTCCGTCGGCAGACGTGGCTAGGTGCGGCTGAGCGCTCACACCGACCGCGGGTGAGCGCAGAGACGTTAGCGCGTCGCCGCCAAACCCAACGCTTGGCGCGAGCACCCCTAGCACGACGAGGATGAGGCCTAGGTGTCGCAAGAAAATGCTCAGTCTGCTTTGGGAATGAACTTCAACGCACAGATTTTGTTGCCTGCCGGGTCACGCAAGTAGGCGAGGTACATGGAAGACACGCCATCGCTGCGGATTCCAGGTGGATCCTCGATTGCGGTGCCCCCGTTTGCCAAGCCGGCCGCATGCCAGGCATTGGCCTGTTCCTGATCCTCGACCGCAAAGCCGATCGTGCCGCCGTTCGCATGGGTCGCCGGTTGTCCGTCGATCGGCAACGAGATACCGAAAACGCCCGTACGGCTGCGCCAAAAATATCGGTCCTTGTCGCGACGACCCGGCTTAACGCCAAGCGTTTCGAATAGTGCATCGTAAAAGGCGCGTGACGCCTCAAGGTCATTAGCGCCGACCATGATATGGCTGAACATAGAAAGCTCCTGCAAGCGACAAATCAGAATCACAAACTACCGGAAACCAGCGGTCGACGGTAGAGGGACTCCCGTTACCATTTAGCGGCTACGGTCAGCACTCACACGCAAGAGTGCGGCGACGGTAATGGCATCGGTGATCTCGCCTCGTCGCACCATCTCTAGCGCGTTGGCGAGCGATAGGCGCTTGACCGTCAAGTCTTCGGTGTCTTCCGGATCGCTCTCGCCCATCGTCAGATGCTCCGCGGTGTATACGTAGGCGATCTCATCCGTAATGGAATTGCTGGTATGCAGTTGCATCAAAGCTTGCCAATGCGTCGCCCGCAACCCGGTTTCCTCAGCCAACTCACGCTTTGCCGCATCGAGAGGTGCCTCGTTTCGTGGTGCGCCACCCATTGGAAGCTCCCATGAATAAGCGCCCAGCGTGTAGCGGGTTTGTCCGACTAAGAATGTGAATCCCTCGTCATCGATGGGCACGATTGCGACAGCGATATTCTTGAAGTGTACGTGTGCGTAGTCATGTTCACGCCCCGAAGGATTGATGACCCTATCTTCGTACAATGTCATCCAGTCGTTGCTAAACCGTTCTTTTCTGTCGCGCGTTTGCCACCCCATGAAACATCCTCTTGCGCCATCAGCGTCTATTAGCGAATCCCCAACGTGCCGTATCATACGCTCCTCATGAGTCACGACACCGTCATTATCGAGCGCTCACTTGCTGTAACCTCAAGTGAGCACAAAGCCGGCTCGCTGTTGGCGGCGGAAGTTGGCCTGCCGATTTCGACCCTCAAGCGCGCGATGCAAAAGGGTGCCGTCTGGTTGACTCGGGCTGGGCAGACAGTGCGCCTTCGGCGCAACGGTCGAGCGCTACAGCCCGGCGATCAGCTTGATTTGTACTACAACGAGGATGTGCTCGCGCAACAGGTCGGCGATGCGACATTGGTCGAAGACGTCGGTGATTACAGTGTTTGGGTTAAACCCTATGGAATGTGGTCGCATGGTTCACGTTGGGCAGATCATTGCGCACTGACGCGCTTTGCTTCTATCGCATTGGCGCGAGAATCGCTCATTGTGCACCGCCTAGACCGCGCCACCCGTGGTTTGATGCTGATCGCGCACAACAAAAAATCAGCGGCGGCTTTATCGGCGTTGTTCCGCGAGCGCCAGATAGACAAACACTACCGCGCCGTCGTCCAGAGTCGCATCGTTGTTGGCGAGCGACGCGTTATTGACACACCGCTTGACGATAACCCAGCGCGCACGGAGGTATTGGTCATCGCCTGCGATGACCAGCAGCAGCAATCCACGCTCGATGTACGCATTCATACTGGACGTAAACACCAAGTGCGCCGACACCTCGCGCTGATCGGGGCGCCGGTTGTCGGGGATCGTCTCTATGGCCATGCAGGCGATGATGATCCCGACCTCCAGCTCGTCGCGAGTCATTTGGCGTTTCATTGCCCGGTCCGCGACCAGCGTGTTTGGTACGAGCACGTGCCAAACGCCTAGACTTCATGCCATGCGGCGCCCTTAATGCTGTGGCAGGCCAGACTGGTTAGGTCGGCGCGACCACCATCATCAAGTTCGCGCAAAACCAGGCCGCCAAGGTGCCGACAACATAGCCGAGTACCGCAAGCAACACGCCCACTGGCGCTAATGCCGGATGGAATGCCGCAGCGAGGACGGGGGCGGATGCAGCGCCCCCAATGTTTGCCTTACTCCCAATGGCAAGGAAAAAGTACGGCGCGCGAATGAGCCTCGCTGTCAGAATCAATGCGATGACGTGAATCAACATCCAGATAATGCCAACGATGAATAACTGCCAATGCTGAGCGACGGCGCGGATATCCATCTGCATACCAATCGTTGCGACCAAAATAAAAATGAAAATAGTACCCACTTTCGAGGCGCCGGCACCTTCATAGTCGCGCAGTTTGGTGAACGACAAACCGACGCCGATCGTGGTTGCGATGATGATCAGCCAGAAAAACTTCGAGGTGAGACTCATCTTAGAGAGCGGTTTTTCAATCTCAATGAGCTCAAACGTCTTTAAATTAGGCAGATACCACGTCAGAGTTTTATCGATCTCGGTGAGCAAAGGGGCCAGCCAATCGGCTGTGCCGTGAGCCAGAGCGGTTGCTCCGAAACCGATGCCGAGAATGACCATTAGATCGGTTGTTGACGGGATGCGGGCCACCCTCTGGCTATAGGCTTCCATCTTGTCTCGCAACTCATCAACGCTCGTTGCGTCTGCCTTTAGCCAGCGATTGATCCGTTGGCGGTGACCAATGCCAATCAACATCGCGGCCATCCAAATCTCAGCGACGATGACATCGACAGTGATCATGATCGAATACAGTGACTCACTTGGCTCAAAAATATCGTACATCGCAGCTTGGTTGGCACCACCGCCAATCCAGCTGCCCGCCACCGTCGCCAAACCACGCCAGACCGCTTCTGGGCCGGCGCCACCGACAAGTTCCGGCGCAAACATGCTGGTGATCATGATCGCGAGTGGCCCGCCAATCACGACGCTGATGGTGCCAACAGCGAACATGATCAACGGTTTTCTCCCAAGGCGTGCGATTTCCTTCAAGTCAACGCTTAGCGTGAGCAACACAAGACAGGCTGGCAGCAGATAGCGAGACGCGACGTAGTAAAGATTCGAACTCTTGGGGTCAACGATGCCGAACGTGGTCAGCAGCGATGGGACGAAATAACACAGCAACAGCATCGGCACGATGCTGTAGAAACGTTTGAGCTTTGGGTGACTGCTGTTCGATGTGAAAAAGATGGCAGCGAGAATCAACATCAGTATGCCAATCGTCGTCGCATCGTTGGTGATCAGTGCTCCCGACACGTCGGCCGGAACGTCGTTCGAAGTGGATGGCGTCGCCGCGCCGACCACGAAGCTCGGGATGTAGTTTTGCATCTGGTGTGCATTTCCTGTCGAACAAATGAGCCGATAGTGTAGCGGTTTACTGCCGGTCTGCAGTAGGCTTGCAGCGCTTAATTTTTTTACTGCATCGAGAAGAAGGCTGCCATGACGGAAAGAACCAACGGAAATATCCTTGTCGCGATCGTGATATCGGTGGCCATCGGCGCCGGCGTAGCTGCTGCGGGGAGCGATGGTAGTGTGGCCTTCGCGGGGTTCCCATTGTTCGCACTGTGCGGCGCCTTGGCGTTCTTGATTAACTGGTTGGTCTTTTTGCCTTCCGCTGCCGCGCGCACCGAAAAGTTTTACGACCTGACGGGTGGACTGACGTATTTATCGGTCACCGCGTTCGCGGTCTACGCTGCGGGCACGCTCGACCTTCGCGGTCAGATCGTCGCGGCACTGGTGATTGTGTGGGCGGTGCGATTGGCGAGTTTTCTCTTTGTGCGTATCAGCAAGGACGGTAAGGACGGTCGCTTCGACGACATCAAAACCCGACCGCTCCGATTCCTCATGGCGTGGACGCTGCAGGGGCTATGGGTTCTGCTGACGGCAGCTTGCGCACTGGCGATCATTACGTCGGCGCGCAAAGTCCCTATGGAGCTTATTGGCTGGCTGGGTCTTGGTGTTTGGGTTGTTGGTTTCCTGATCGAGGCCATTTCAGACCATCAAAAATCCAAGTTCAAAGCCGATCCCGGCAACGAAGGCAAGTTCATCACGACGGGGCTTTGGTCCTGGTCTAGGCATCCAAATTACTTCGGCGAAATCACGCTGTGGACTGGCGTTGCCATTATGGCCTTGCCGGTCTTGTCCGGCTGGCAGTGGGTGACGTTGATATCGCCCGTTTTTGTGACGTTCTTGCTGACCAAAGTCAGCGGTATTCCACTACTGGAGCAACGGGCTGAGGCGCGTTGGGGCGAGGACCCAGAGTTCCGTCGCTACACCGACTCGACTTCGGTTTTGATTCCCTTGCCGCCGAAGTCGTAATTCTCATGTCGTGACCAACGCCGCGCGACGCGGCGTTGGCCGATAAATCAATCGACGTGCCGGCACTATTCGTCGGCAATATCTCTCAGCATTAACTGCGCCTCAAGAAATCCTGCCATGGCGCGGTAGAACGCAACGCGGTTCTTCTGTTTTGCGAGCGAATGTCCTTCATCTGGGAAGCGCAGATAGGTGACTTCGCCGCCATTGTCGCGGATCTTCTGAACCAATCGATCGGATTCGGTGACCGGGTCGCGCGGGTCATTGACACCGTGCTGCACGAGCAGCGGTACATCGATACGTTCGGCGTTGTTGATCGGTGAATTGTCCGCGTAGAACCGCTGCCAACGTTCTTCGGTGATGTCGCCGTATTCGATACGATCAGACGCCTTTAGCGATGGTGATGCGTCTTCTAACGCACGAACCCAATCAGAGACCCCCACCATGGAAACGCCCGCATCAAACACGCCGGGGTAGCTACCGAGTACGGCATTAACCATATACCCCCCATAACTGCCGCCCATGACGGCGACTCGGTTGGCGTCGATACGGTCATCCTTCGCAAAGAAGGCGACTGCGTCAGCGAGATCGCGAACGGAATCTAATCGTTTCTCTTGGTTATCGAGTCGCGCGTACGTCTTACCGAATCCCGTTGAGCCGCGCACATTGATGTCCAGCACAGCAATTCCGGTGTTAATCAAGTACTGCAGTTGCGGGCGAAAATTGGGGCGTGCTTGTGCCGTCGGTCCACCATGAACATTGATCACCATCGGCGGCGTCGGGTCCGTATCGTTCAGGCGCGGCAAATACAACAGCCCTTGCAGTACGACGCCGTCCCGCGCGGTGAAGTTGACCACTTCGGGTGAGACGAAATCGTCACGCGACAGCCCCGCCAACGTCGACTGAACAACGGTGGTTGGCGCGGCTTTGGTGACGTCCCAGACCAAGACATCCCCTGGTGTCGCGGGCCCTGAGATTCGGATCATCAGCTGATTCGCGGCTGACGCGAAGGCAACGTTGTAAACGCCATCCGGCAATGTGGGTACAGGCAGCATCTCGCCGGAGTCGATGGCCATCAAGTGGAGTCGTGTGAAGCCATTATCATTACTTGTCCACGCGATGTATTGATCGTCGTGACTCAGCGTGACGTTTTCAATATCAGCATCGGGTGTCTTAAGCCAAGTGAGTTGTTGTTGTTTCAGATCGTAATAGCCGAGGCCTGCAAACTCCCGATCTTCATTGCTGGCTAGATAAAAGCCGCTGCCGTCCGAGCGCCACGCGTAATCACTGTAGGCGGCCGATACGGCGGGTGCGAACAACGGGTTGATCTCGCCGTTGGTTGCATTCAACAAATGCACATCGTTCCCATCTTCGCCTCGTGTCTCGTCGACAATGACTAGCTCGCCGCCAGGCTGCCAAGCCCTGGGGTAGAAGCCAAAGTTCCCTTCGAACAAACGGATTTGCTGCCCCGTTGCTCGATCGAACCGATAGATATCAAAGTCACGACCATTGCGTTCGGTGGACGAAAACAAGAACGCATCGCCCTCATCTGAGAACATACCGAAAGATCGAAACGCCTCACTTTGGGTGAGCAATACCGATTCACGTTCACCGGAGACATCGATCAAGTAGAAGCCTTCCCGTTCGTTGCCATCGGCATCGCGACCGATGAGTAACGTCTCACTGTCGGGTGTCCAACGGAAAAACCGAATGCCATTTCCAAAGGTCACCTGACGTGGCCAACCCCCTTGTGCATCGACCAGCCATAGCTGTTGGTCGCCGGTAATTCTCGACGTGTAAGCGACGGTATTCCCGTCGGGCGAAATCGCGGCGGACAATGCGCCGTTGGCCATCAAATAGCGCACGATATCAGCGGGCCGCTCACCGGCGAGTCCCACATTGACCGGCTCGATGCGGGGTGTGTCCTCGGGGTAAGGCCAGTCATCGGCGATGGCCAGTGGCGTTACTAGCAATGAGAGCGCTAAGAAAACAAGGCGTGACATGGGTTGGTCCTATGACATCTTCAGTTGTTTTGATTATAGGCAAATCGACGCATCCGCCAAGCGAGATACGACAGGAAGTGAATCAGTGTGAGATCGAGACAGGCGTGTTCTTGAATGCAGGCGTTTGACTGAGCGGATCGACAGCCGTGCCGGTCAGCGCGTTAGCCTCTGGGTAGTAGGCGATGAGATTTCCCGGTGGTAGATCTCGAACGTAAACCGTCACGTTGTGCATTTCGCCGTGGTCGGACGTCAGCGAGACTGTATCTTCTTCGCTGATACCGAGCGATCGAGCATCCTCGGCATTCATCATGACACACCAGCGCGTTGCCGTTTCGCGATAGCTGTCATTCTCTTCATAAACTATCGAATTGAACTGACCTTCGCTGCGCACCGTTGCCAGCGTGTAGTTGTGTTGACCGCGATCGACCGTCGGCATTTCCACGATGCGCATTGCGGCTTTGCCCGATGCCGTATTGAAGTTGGGCTCATGGAGTAAGCGCTGGCCGATATGAAATTCGCGCTTCGCTACATCGATATCGCGGATTGCAGCCATACCAGGAACAATATCGGCAATACACTCGCGAACGTAACGATGCTTCTTGAAGGCTTGGAAATCGATGGCGATGTCCGGCATCAGTGCCGTGGCGATATCCGCCAATACAACAACCTCAGGCCTGACATTCGCGTGGCGAATGATCTGGCCGTCACTCAATCGAACGAAATTGAACATCGACTCTTGCGTTGTCGGTTCCCATTCCTCGTCGCGAGCCGCAACTGGCAGAATAATCATCTCACTGTGGTCGCATGCCGCAACATGGGAGCGATTCAGAGTTGTCGTCAAGCAGATGCGAGTGCCGATTCTATCCATTGCGCGTTCCGCCCAGGCTTGATTCGGATTCGCCGACAACAGATTTCCGCCCATCAGCAATGCCACATTGATCTCGCCTGACATAGCCGCGTGCATGCATGACATCGTATCGAATCCCGGCGTCTCTGGTAGATCGATGTCAAAGTGTGTCTGCATGCGTTCGATCACATCGGCCGCGAGTACCGGTTTCACGCCGATGGTCCCGATGCCCTGAACGTTTGAGTGACCGCGAAGCGGCAGAAGGCCGGCGCCAGGTCTGCCGATCATGCCGCGGACCAGCGCGAGGTTGCTGATAGCCTCAACGTTAAGGACACCATGCAAGTGATGTGTGATTCCCATGCCCCACGCAAAGACGGAGTTCTGCGAATGGGCATACACACGCGCCACGGCTTCGATAGTTGCTTTGTCGATGCCAGTGGCCGACACGAGTGTCGACCAATCGAGACTTTCGATGTGCGAGCGCCATTCGTCCGCATGTTCACAATGTGAAGCGATGAACTGCGAATTATCGGCACCGTTTTCTAAAACCGCCTTCGCAAGCCCCGAAAGCAGCGCGATATCACTGCCGATGTTGGGGCTCAGATAATGCGACGCGATGTCTGTGCCGCCCGCGAGCAGTGAACGCGGACTCTTCGGTACAGCGAAACGTACGAGGCCTGATTCCCTCATTGGATTAATCACGATGACCTTACCACCACGCTCACGGCAGGCCTTCAGACGATGAATAAACCGTGGGTGGTTCGACGCGGGGTTGGCGCCTATCACGAATATGAGGTCGGCTTTGTCGAGGTCGTCGAGCTCGATGGTCGCTGTGCCGGTACCAATCGTACGCGCAAGACCGACACCGGTTGCTTGATGGCAGTAGTAAGAACAATTGTTGACGTGGTTGGTGCCGTAGCATCGGGCGAGGAGTTGGAGAAGAAATCCTGCCTCATTCGATGAGCGACCCGACGCATAGAAGAAGCTGTTCTGCGGGTTTGTTGTCGCCAGTCGTTTGGCTGCGAGTGCAATCGCTTCGTCCCAGTCCATTGGGCGAAACTGATTCGAGTGTTTGGCTTTGTGCAGCGGTGTGGTCAGGCGCCCGAGGTGCTCCAGCGCATTCGGCGATAATTCTCTAAAGTCGTCGATCGGGTGCGTGAAGACCTCCTCTGGAATCGCTGGTTGGATATCGGTGGATTGCGCTTGCACGCTCTTGTTGCAGACGGATGGAAACTCGCCAGCTTCGTTCGTCATACCACCGAGTTGTCCGCCCATACCGAGCGCGCATGCTTTGCAGGTATTCTTGGAGGTGAGTGCCTTGCCCGCTTTGGCGATCCCGACACGCCGGACCGTTGCCAGCGTGTAGCCTATCTTTTTGAACCCGCCGCCTATCGCCGTCATCGCAATGTTCTTACCGACGCGCGCCAGCGGCACATACGATCGCGTTTTCGATTGTTCGGCTCGGGTTCAAGAATGCATACTCCCTGGTCGCATCGCTTACGGACAATTGTCAAATAGCCTACCACCAACAACTCCTACGAATCACTGCAAGGTCGCAACCGCTGATGGATCATCGCGTATACTGACGTAAGAAGAACGAACACCGTCGAGGGACTTATGAGCAAAGTGTATCCCGTCTCACCAAACACGGCCGCAGCCGCGGTGATAGATGCTTCTGACTACGAAGCGATGTACGCCCTATCGATTGCTGATAACGAGGGTTTCTGGGCAGAGCAAGCGACGCATATTGATTGGATGACGCCGTTCTCGCGGGTCAAGGACGTGTCCTACGCCAAAGAAGATCTACACATCCGGTGGTTTGACGATGGTGAGCTCAATGTTTGCTACAACTGTGTCGATAGGCATCTCGATACAAGAGGCGACGATACCGCGATCATTTGGGAGGGTGACGACCCGACAAAGCACCTGCATATCAGTTACCGCCAGCTGCACCTCAAGGTTTGCCGGTTCGCCAATGTGTTGAAGTCGATCGGCGTCAAGAAAGGTGATCGGGTAACACTTTACATGCCGATGATCCCGGAGGCGGCTATTGCGATGCTGGCATGTGCGCGCATCGGTGCCATTCATTCGGTCGTCTTCGGTGGGTTCTCTCCCGAGGCGCTAGCGGGTCGCATTATTGATTGTGAGTCCAATGTCGTTATCACCGCTGACGAGGGGCTTCGTGGCGGTAAGCCGATTGCACTAAAGGACAATGTCGACGCTGCTGCGCGCATCGACGGTGTCACAACCCTCGAGAAGGTGTTGGTTGTCAAAAACACCGGGGGTGACATCGATTGGGATGACACCCGCGATGTGTGGTTGCATGAGGCCGAGGCGCAGGTTGACGACATATGCCCGCCAGAGCCGATGAATGCTGAGGATCCTTTGTTCATTCTTTACACGTCGGGCTCGACGGGTAAACCCAAGGGCGTCTTGCACACAACCGGTGGCTACATTGTCTATGCAGCGAGCACATTCCGTTACGTGTTCGATTACCAGCCAGGTGATGTCTATTGGTGTACCGCTGATGTGGGATGGGTCACCGGGCATTCGTATATCGTCTACGGGCCGCTGGCGAACGGTGCGACCACCGTCATGTTCGAAGGTGTTCCTACGTATCCCGACGCGAGTCGTCTCTGGCAGGTCTGTGACAAACATGATGTGACGATCTGTTACACGGCACCTACCGCCATTCGTGCGTTAATGCGTGAAGGTGATGAGCTCGTGAAAAAAACGTCGCGGCAGACGCTGCGGCTACTTGGCTCAGTCGGTGAGCCGATCAACCCCGAAGCGTGGGAGTGGTATTACCATGTCGTCGGAGAAGGGCGTTGCCCGATTGTCGATACATGGTGGCAGACAGAGACTGGCGGCATTCTGATCAGTCCTCTGCCAGGTGCGACCGATTTGAAACCTGGTAGCGCGAGCAAGCCGATGTTCGGTATTCAACCGGCGATTGTTGACAGTGATGGCGTGATTCAAGAAGGCGCTGCGTCCGGTAACCTCGTTCTGTTGGATAGCTGGCCGGGCCAGATGCGAACCGTATACGGGGATCATCAGCGATTTATCGACACTTATTTTTCGACGTTCGAAGGGCGCTATTTCACCGGCGATGGGGCGCATCGCGATGACGATGGCTATTACTGGATTACCGGCCGTGTCGACGACGTGCTGAATGTCTCGGGTCATCGTATGGGCACAGCCGAAGTTGAAAGCGCGATGGTTGCCCACCCCGCCGTGGCAGAAGCGGCTGTTGTTGGTTATCCGCACGACATCAAGGGTCAAGGCATCTACGTTTACGTCACGCTGATGGACGGCCAAGAACCCGGTGACGCGCTATTGGCCGAGCTTCGCCAATGGGTACGCAAGGAAATTGGACCGATCGCGACGCCGGATTTGATTCAGTGGGCGCCCGGATTACCGAAGACCCGATCCGGCAAGATCATGCGCCGGATTTTGAGAAAAATCGCAGAAGACGATTTTTCGAATCTTGGTGATACATCGACACTGGCGGATCCCGCTGTCGTTGACGATCTGATCGAGAACAGGATGAACCGCAGTGATTGATGTCGTCGCTATCGGTGGTTGGTCGCGAGTAAGTGCAGGTTGTCTTAGGTAGCGTTTGATCGTCACGATCAGTGAGGTGAGGAGGGTACAGGCATGGGGATGCGCATCTTGTCAGCGGTCTTGTTCGTTCTACTTGTTGTCGTGAGTCATAGCCATGCCGCGACGTTGGCAGAGGCACCACCGTTGGGTCTTTGGGTTGGTTCAGCGGGTGATTCAACGTCCACGGTAACCTTGGAAATCACACCGTCTGATGACGGCTGGACCGCACGTGTTGATGATGCGCCCGTTAACGTCAGGATCAATGGCGATGCGATCATCATCAGCGCGCCAGCCGATCAGTCGTTTACCGGCACGTTCAACGCAGAAGACGGCACCATCGTCGGCCGCTGGCGGCAACCGATGTCGCGACTCGGCTACTCTGTGATGGAGACTCCCGTGACGCTAACCGAAATCGATACGCAACGCTGGCGTGCGGTCATCGATATTCAACCACGGCCCTACCGCGTTTTTCTTGATGTATTCGATACGGCGTCGGGGGTTACCGCCGTGATTCGGAACCCGGCGCGCAATGAGATATTGGGTGCAACGCGTTTCGAGTTGATCTCGACGGGCGATAAGGAGTGGGCACTGACTGCATCAAGACGTGGGCGCGTCACTGAGGTTTCACTGCGGCAGGTTGATGGAGACACGCTTTCTCTTGAACATTTCAGATTTAGAGAGGGCATCGCGTTATCGCCGGCAAAGACAACCGATGCACGGTTCTACTATAGTCGCCTTGCGGAAGAATCGCGCCGCTACACGCCACCCGAAGCGCTCGATGATGGTTGGTCAGTCGTTGCGGCCGACGAAGCTGGTTTCGATCGGGACCGTCTCGATGCACTCGTGGCTGAACTTGCTAATTCGGATGTGCGCGCCGAGCGTCCTCGCATGTTGCATGCGATGTTGGTTGCGCATCGCGGCAAGCTGGTGTTTGAAGAGTACTTCTTTGGTCATACACGCGAGACACCTCACGATACGCGATCACTGGCCAAAGTCTTTGGCCCAATTCTGCTGGGCGCTTTGCGCAAAACGGGTGCTGATATTTCGCCGAACGCGCGCCCAATACCCGGCGTCCTCAAGATGGCGGGGGAAACACTTGATGATCCTCGCAAAGCGGACATCACCCTCGCGCAATTGATGAGTTTCACGAGCGGTCTCGACTGTGATGCGATTTCTGGCGATTCGCCGGGCAGTGAAGACAATATGTGGGATCAACAAGAGGAGCCGGATTTTTGGCGGTACACATCGCGACTGCCGAGCTTGTATCCGCCGGGCGAGCGTTATGCGTATTGTTCCGGCAGTATCAATCTCGTCGGCGCGAGTCTACGTGAGACGGCGGGACAATCGATCATCGACACCTTTGATCAACTGATCGCGAAGCCACTTGCGTTTTCAGCCTACCATTGGAACCTTGCTCCGAATGGTGCGGCGTACCTCGGTGGCGGTGTTTATATGAAGCCGCGAGATATCTTAAAGCTGGGCGCGATGTATGCGGCAGGCGGCGTCTGGAATGACACACGCGTGCTGTCCGAAGATTGGGTGAGAGAGTCGACAACACCGGTCATCGACATCACACCGGAAACGACAGGGTTGTCGGAAGAGGCCTTCAACAATAACTATTTTGGTGGCACACAAGCGTACATCTGGCGTGGCGACGCCGTGCGGGTCGGCGATAAGGCGTATGCTTCCTACGAGGCGACGGGAAACGGTGGGCAAATCGTTCTCGTTGTTCCGGAACTTGATCTGGCCGTTGTGTTTACCGGCGGAAATTACCGGATGGGTTATGTGTGGGGGCGATGGCGGAATCAACTCGTCGGAGAATTCGTCATCCCCGCATTATTGCCATAGCCAGGCGCGTGATCTTGCCGGCTCGATCGCGATCGATCACCGGCTTATCTGTCGTTAGTTCACAATACTCGCGTTAGCATCACCTCTGTGCACGATGTGCAGCTTACCGTGCTCGAGTCTTAAGCGAGTCACTGATGCGTAGTCCGGTTGGAATACCATGACAGCGTCCGTTTGTTCGATCGCTGACACGACGGCATTGATCACCACGAAATGTGTAAAGACAACGGTCGGTGCGGTGAGGGATTCCAGCGCCGCTAGGATTTGATCACGCCATGTGCGAATCGTCTGAGGTTGAGCGGACCACTGCTGCGTCATAAACGTGCGAATCCATGTTGCTCGATCTTCAAATGGTACCGGCGCTGGTACTTCACGAAAACGATCATCGATGGTCATGTCGCTCTCGAAATGGCCTGCGAGATATGCGGCGGTGTCACGTGCGCGACACATCGGACTTGAGACTATCGCCGTGTCGGCTTGCAGCGTCTCCGTGAGTGCTTCCGCCGTCGCGGCAGCCTGACGCTTACCCATCTCGCTAAGGCCTGGGTCTGGGTCCACCCCCCATTGTGCTGCGGCCTCTCCGTGTCGAACTAACAGTACGTCAATACTCATGACGTGAGCGTAGAGGAATCCGCGTGCGTTGTCTCGAAGCGTTGCATTAAGGCGGTAACCCAGGGTGCAGCGATCTCATAGTTAACGCTTATGGTCGCGGTTGAAATTTACAATTATCCGTCATTGGTACTGCTCCGTATGATGAATCACACACTAAGCAATCGGCCCCTGCAGACCGCATGCATCGCAATCGGTACTGACGTGATAAGCGTCACTATGACTACTTGGGCTAGCGTTATTGGAGATCAAAATGAGTGGACCCGGCAAATGCCCCGTTATGCACGGCGGCAACACATCTTCCGATCAACCGGTTACCAAATGGTGGCCGAAAGCACTAAACCTCGACATCCTTCATCAAAAGGGTGCTCGCGTCGATCCGATGGACGACGACTTCAACTATCGTGATGCCGTACGTGGTCTCGATTTCGATGCGGTGAAACGCGACGTCGAGGCATTGCTCACGGATGACCAAGACTGGTGGCCTGCCGATTGGGGGCACTACGGTGGCTTGATGATTCGCCTCGCATGGCATTCGGCCGGTTCTTACCGTGTTCAGGATGGTCGTGGTGGCGGCGGTGCCGGCAACATCCGCTTCGCACCGCTGAATTCCTGGCCCGATAACGCCAGTCTTGATAAGGCGCGACGGCTGCTTTGGCCGGTGAAGAAAAAGTACGGCAACGCGTTGTCGTGGGCAGATCTTATCTTGCTCTCAGGCACCGTCGCGTACGAATCGATGGGCTTAAAGGTCTTTGGCTTTGGCTTTGGTCGCGAAGACATCTGGGGCCCCGAGACGGATGTGTATTGGGGCTCAGAGGGCGAGTTTCTTGCGCCTTCCGAAAACCGTTATGCCGACCTCAACGATGCGAGCACACTCAAGAATCCGCTGGCGGCTGTCCATATGGGTTTGATCTATGTCAATCCGGAAGGTGTCAATGGTCAACCAGACCCAGCACGCACTGCCCACCACATTCGCGAAACGTTTGCGCGGATGGCGATGAACGACGAAGAGACCGCAGCATTGACCTGTGGCGGTCACACCGTGGGCAAGGCTCACGGCGGTGGTGATGGCAAGAACATTGGCCCTGAACCAGAAGGCGCGCCGCTCGAGCAGCAGGGCTTTGGCTGGGCTAATGAGGATCACGGCGGTAAAGCCAGTCGTGCGTTCACGTCGGGCATCGAAGGCGCTTGGACCAAGCAACCACTCACCTTCGACATGGGGTATTTCGAGTTGCTATTCGGTTATGACTGGGAGCTTCAGAAGTCACCGGCCGGGGCATGGCAATGGGAACCTGTTGGCATCGCACCGGAAGATCTCCCGCGGGACCCCAGCGACCCAAACGCTACTTGCCGCGCGATCATGACCGATGCCGATATGGCGATGAAGATAGACCCCGTTTACCGGGAGATATGTGAGCGCTTCATGGCCGATGAAGACTATTTCCGTGACACGTTCGCTCGGGCTTGGTTCAAGTTGACACACCGCGATATGGGTCCGAAAGCGAACTACATCGGGCCGGACGTACCTTCTGAGGATCTCGTTTGGCAGGATCCGATTCCGGTCGGTAACACGGACTATGATGTCGACGCGGTCAAAGCGGCGATTCTTGGTACGGGATTACCCGCCGCCGAACTGATCAATACGGCGTGGGATAGCGCTCGAACGTTTCGGCAATCAGACAAGCGCGGCGGTGCGAATGGCGCGCGAATTCGACTAGCGCCGCAAAAGGACTGGGCGGCCAATGAGCCGGAGCGTTTGGCGCGGGTCCTTGACGCATTGACGCCGATTGCAGCGGATGCGGGCGCATCGATCGCGGATGTGATTGTACTCGCAGGCAATGTCGGTATCGAACAAGCAATCGACGCGACTGGGTTTGATGTCACTGTGCCATTTGCTAAAGGTCGTGGCGACGCGACGGATGCAGAGACAGATGCCGATTCCTTCGATGTGCTCGAGCCTCTCGCTGATGGCTTCCGCAACTACTTGAAGGAGTCGTATGCGGTATCAGAGGAAGAGATGTTGCTGGATCGCGCCCAACTGCTTGGCTTGACCGCTCACGAGATGACGGTTCTGGTCGGCGGTATGCGCGTGTTGGGCACCAACTTCGAGCAAAGCTCGAACGGCGTCTTTACGGATCGTGTTGGCACTTTGTCGACAGACTTCTTTGTGAACCTGACGGATATGAACCTCAGCTGGCATGCAACCGATGACGGCAGCTACGTGCTGCGTGATCGCGTTTCCGGTAAGGACCGTTTCACGGCGACCAGGGCGGACCTGGTGTTCGGCTCGAACTCGGTTCTTCGCGCCTATGCCGAGGTCTACGCTCAGGACGACAATCAGGAAAAATTTGTTCGCGATTTCGTCGCGGTTTGGACCAAAGTGATGAATGCCGATCGCTTTGATCTCGACGCATAAAGCGACGATGCTGGAGTGCCTCGGGTTTGTCCTTTCCCGGGGCGCTCTTTTTCTCCCTCATTCTGCGTCAGTCGAACACCGTCTCATTGTCGATCTGTAGATAGCGCTTCAGTTTCGCGACGAGGAAATAGACGGGAATCGTATCGATCAATGCTGAGAGCATCTTGAACAGATAACTACTGCCGATCAGTACCAAGATGGCCTTGAGCGTGAAGTCACCAGCGATGAATGCCGCACCGAAGGTGACGCTGACAACGGCGATCGAATCCACCAATTGGCTCGTCAATGTCGATAGGTTGTTGCGCAGCCATAGATGTTTACCGCGCGTCAGTTTTTTCAACCAGTGGAATACTTGAACATCACAATACTGCGCAGCGATGTAAGCCAACATCGACGCGAATACGGCGCCTGAGGTGCAGGCGTAAATCAGCCCGAACAGCTCAATACTGCCACTGACTGAATCGCCATTGGGCAGTCCGACTGACTCCGCCAGCTCGAGCACTTGCCAAGGCGGTAATGCGTTATCTGGGACCGCAGGAACCGCATTGACGACCCACATAATGCCGATGATGAAAAAGTTGAGCACGAGGCCGACCGTTACCATGAAATTCGCGCGGCGTTTGCCATACAGCTCGCTGATGAGGTCCGTGCAGAGAAACGTCAATGGATAAGGCAATACACCGGCGGCGAGACTCAATGGACCCAACTGAACGAATCGGGTGATGCCAATGACATTAAGCAGTGTCATTGCGCACAGGAAAAATCCGGCCAGGACCAAAAATACCCGTTCGCGTCGTTCTTGTAATTCGCTATCGATCATCCATTCGTTCCGCGTTTGTTGATGTCCTCATGGTAATGGATCGCTCGGGAATTCCGAAGACAAAAAAAGGCCGTCGCGCCAACGACGGCCTTTGGCTTAGCGCCTTGTGCGTTTGAACTATGACGCTTTGTCGGGTGACGTGCTCTTAACGATCGTCGTCGCCGCACTGATCATCGATGTCATGTCCGTCAGATTGGCTGGAACGATGAGCGTGTTGCCTTCCTTCGCTAAGTTTCCGAAACGCGCGAGGTAGTCTTCGGCGATGCGCAGCTGCATCGCTTGCTCACCACCTTCCCCGGTGATCGACGCGCCGACCAGCTTGATGCCGGTTGCTGTCGCTTTTGCGACCTCCATGATCGCCTCGGCCTCACCACGCGCTTCGTTGATCTGCTGCGCTTGCGCGGCCTCGGACTCCATGATTACCCGGCGCTTTTCCGCTTCCGCCTCGTTGATCTTGGCATCGCGATCACCTTCAGATTTCAAAACTGTCGCGCGCTTCTCACGTTCTGCACGCATCTGTTTTTCCATCGCGCTGAGTACGTCGTTCGGTGGATTGATGTTCTTGATCTCGTAGCGAAGCACTTTGACGCCCCAAGGGTCAGAGGCCTTGTCGAGTTCGTCGACGACGGCGAGGTTGATCGCATTGCGTTCCTCAAACGTTTTGTCGAGATCGATCTTACCGACCTCACTACGCAGTGTGGTCTGCGCCAACTGGGTAATCGCGAATACATAGTTGCCGATGCCGTATGAAGCGCGCTCTGGGTTGGTGACCTGGACATAGAGAACACCATCGACCCCGACTTGCACGTTATCGCGTGTAATACAGATCTGCTCGGGAATATCCATCGCATGTTCTTTCAAGCTGTGGCGGTACGCGATTTTCTCCAAAAATGGGATGAGCAAGGTGAAACCTGCTCCCAGTGTCCGCGAGTACTTGCCGAGACTCTCGACAACGTACGCACTTTGTTGGGGCACAATGACAAGTACTTTCGAGATCGCAAAGATGATGACGAACGCAACAGCGCCGCCGATAATTAATAGTGCATCCATAGTGTGTTCCTTATTTGTTGTGTTTTGTGTTGAGCGTGATCAGGCGCGCGCGTCGATCTCAAGGCGTGAGCCACGGGCCTTCAGAATGATCGCCTTGTCACCCGCTTTCAGCGTTGCTGCACCCACGTTGGTTGCGTCCCAGCGAGAGCCTCGGAATTCAACGCGTGTCTCACCGCCGGCTTCGACGTCTTCCAAAATAGATACTTGGCGACCGTCTACGGTGTCTTCAAAGCCGATCGGTTCGCCGCGCAACTTTTCGTAGACTGTTTTTCTGAAAAAGACGGTCATTACCGCCGCCAGTACGCCAAACAGTATCCACTCAGCGGCACCGGGAAGCGGAATCCCCGCTAAGCTAACAAGTCCCGTGGCGATCGCTGCGAGCCCAATAAACAAGAGGTAAAAGGCGACGTCAACCAGCGCCAATTCGGCGGCCATGAGAACCAAGCCGAGTACAATCCATCCCCACCAGACCATGCTATTCTCCTCTCTCTATTTCGATTTGCGTTGCGACTAATTATACGGCGCGGGCTGTTTTAACCGAAGGGCTAAACGGCTTGCCGCAAGCGGGTATATCGCTTGACAAGCTATAAACGTAATGACGATAGGTATTTATCCCAAGCGGGTTTTCAGCGTCATCTGTGGTTTTGTATCCACAAATAGAGCCACTCTTTGAGTGGTTTGGCTATTCAGGGAGTCTCGAATTGAAACAACTAACATCTTTTCTACTCACCCTCACGGCAGTCTTCATGGCGGTGGGTTGTAGCAACGAAACACCGAGTAGCGCCACAACAATCAATGCTGACGCTGTTGAAATCAAGGTGGTTGTTGCGGCGATGTTTGAACGCGGCGAGCCGACAGGCGACGAACCTGGCGAGATGCAGCTATGGATCGAACGGCTGAATCTGACGACAGAATATGATTTCCCGATGGGTGAGGCGAAGCTGTATTCCGATGGCGACGGCGTTTTGTTGATTTTGACCGGTGGTGGGATCCCGAACGCAACGGCATCGATCATGGCGCTCGGCATCGACGATCGTTTTGATCTTAGCCACAGCTATTGGCTGGTCGCTGGAATCGCGGGTGGCGATCCCGCTGATATGTCACTTGGCTCCGCGGCTTGGGCCAAGCATGTTGTGGACGGCGATTTGTTGTATGAGATCGACGGTCGCGAAATTCCAGCGGATTGGCCGTATGGCATCGTCCCGCTCGGTGCCAAAGAACCGACGCAAGATCCGGCCGAGATCTATACCGGCTGGACGCTCGATACGATCCACTTTGCATTGCACGAGCCGTTGGTTGATTGGGCTTACTCGCTGACTAAGGATATCCAGCTGCCGGACGCCCCGGGTATCACCGAATTTAGAGCACAGTACACGACGTATCCGGAAGCTCAGAAACCCCCGTTCGTTACCGTTGGCGACACGCTAAGCGCGAGCACCTATTGGCACGGTGAGTTGCTGAATGAATGGGCAAATGACTGGGTGCGCTTGTACGCCGGCAAAAAAGCTAATTTTATGACGTCCAATATGGAGGACAGCGGTACGTTGACCGCACTCCATCGTCTCGGGCGCGTGGGCAAGGTTGATCCACAGCGTGTGCTGGTTCTGCGCACTGCGAGCAATTTTACGATGCCGCCCGTAGGTAAGACCGCCGCGTGGAGCAAAACCGCGCCTTACCCGGACAATGGTTTCCCATCACTCGATTCTGCATTCATCGTTGGTAACACGGTGGTGCAAGCGTTGGTCGACGGGTGGGACACCTATCGCGATGAAATGCCTGTGATGGCTGAGGTTGAAGACGACTGATCATCCGCTCATAAGGGTGACGACAAAAAATAGAGACTAGGGGAAGACCATGATTGAGCGGCTTTTCGGTGTGGCGCAAAGCGGATCGGACATTCGACGCGAAGTGCTCGCGGGCATCACTACGTTTCTGGCGATGGCATACATCACCGTCGTGAACCCGTCGATTCTGTCGCAAGCGGGCATGGATTTCGGTGCGGTGTTTGTTGCCACCTGTATCGCTGCCGCGACGGGCTCGATGCTCATGGGGCTATTGGCTAACTATCCGATTGCCCAGGCGCCTGGCATGGGGCAGAACGCATTCTTCACCTTCGCTGTTGTGCTTGGCGGTGGTCACAGTTGGCAAACTGCATTGGGCGCGGTGTTTATCTCCGGTGTCTTGTTCGTTGTATTGAGTGTGTTGCCATTTCGAGAATGGTTGATCAACGCGATCCCCAGAAATTTGAAACTGGGTATGGCGGCCGGTATTGGATTATTTCTCGGTTTCATCGCGTTGCAGAATGCTGGAGTCGTGGTCGACAATCCGGCCACACTCGCGGGGATCGGTGATCTGACGGCTTTCGCCCCGGCGATGTGTCTTGTCGGATTCGTCTTGATTACCGCACTTCAATCGCGCGGGGTTACCGGTGCCGTCGTCATCGGCATCATTGTGGTGTCAATGATTGGCTGGTTTACAGGCCAAGTTGCATTCAAGGGCATTGTGTCTGCGCCACCCTCGATCGCGCCGGTGTTGCTGGAGTTGGATATCGCCGGTGCGTTTCAATGGTCGATGGTGACGGTCATTTTGTCGTTCTTAATCGTCGATGTCTTCGATACCGCTGGTACGCTTGTGGGCGTGGCGACACGCGCAGGGCTCGTCGATGAGCATCATCGCCTACCACGATTGCGCACGGCCCTACTCGCCGATTCGGGTGCAACCGTTGTCGGTGCGCTTGCAGGTACGTCCTCGACGACCAGTTACATCGAAAGCGCCGCAGGCGTCGAGGCGGGCGGACGTACTGGGCTGACGGCTATCGTATGTGGTGTTTTGTTTTTGTTGTGTTTATTGCTGGCACCACTGGCGCAGAGCATTCCCGCCTACGCAACGGCGTCGGCGTTGCTGTTCGTTGCCTGCCTAATGGCTCGATCACTTGCAGATCTTGATTGGACCGATGTCGGGGAGAGCGCGCCGGCTGTGATCGCCGCGTTGGCGATGCCGCTGACGTTTTCTATTGCCGATGGAATTGGCATCGGCTTTATCAGCTATGCAGCGATCAAGGTTTTGTCTGGCCGTGCATTCCAATGCGCGCCGGTCGTTTATGTTATTGCTTTGATCTTCGCCGGCAAATACGTGTTCTTGTAAGCCGTTATCGCGCTATATCCCTACGATCGCGAGGAAGGTGCCATCATCAGCACGCTCGATGGTGTGCACCGCAGATATCATCTCTCGGCGAAGGCCACCAAAGATATGCGGGAAGCGTTGGCCTTCTTCGACCCCAGGTATATCCGGTGCTTTTTCACCGACCGGGGCGGGGGCTTCAAACAACACTCGGATGCCGGCGGCTTCGACGATGGCAACTGTGGTTTCGAGGCACAACCAATCACCATCAATCTCTTTGTAGAAGTGATTCGCGATATTGATCAGTACTGAGGCGTCCGATGTCGCATGAATGAAGCCGTCCTTCTCGTAGGTTGCCGGAAAGTAAACGTCATCATCGCTTAAGTCTTGCCAAACGGCGGCGGGCGTCAGGTGAAAAAGAGTTTGCGAAGGTGCCATGTGCTAGTCCAGTGAAGGAATTTCGTCGCGATAGCGATCTCAATCATCGAGAATGGCATCGATGACGATCGACCCGACGATGTAACCGGATTCGAGTGCGGCGATGAGACCGCTGTAACCTTCATTCTCACTGAGCAAATTTTCCGCTGGGCTTATTCCCGGTGGTGGCACCGTATAGTTGCTCGCGGTACGAAGCACCAGCACGCGGTCACGATCAACGCGTCCCATGCGATCAAGATAGGTCATCGATTGCATCGTGCCAGTCTCTTCCATCGCGGATGAAACAAATTCACCATTGCCATCGCTCCAGTAATCCACCCATGCATTGGCCCAGCCGTTCAGAAGGTCACCATGCCAAAACGTCGACGCAGCGAGATGGTCGCCACGCAGGACAAATGGCGGTTTTTGCGCGTTCGGGTGGTTCGCATAGCGAGCACGAGCGGCAGCTAGAGCGACGTCATCTGGCAGTACGACATCCTTGGTGAGTGCAAAGGCCCAGTCGGTCAGTGCTGGGTTCAAACGATAGACCTCGCCTTGCTCGTCGATGCGCCTCGGTTGCTGGAAGGGAGTCTTGCTTCGGCGCTCAATGTAGCCCCACTGCCAGTCGTCGGGCTTTTCCCGTGCATCAATTTCGTGACTGATGTCGCCGTCTACAAGATATTCTGCCCACGCGGCGGAGCCTATCGAGGCATCTTCTGGATCGAACCCTGAAATGCCGACAACAATAAAATAGCTCTTGGTGAGGTCGAAACGCGAGTCCATGCCAAGTGCCATGATCGAAGCAGCCGCTTTGGCCGTTCCGATTCCAGTGACAACCCCAAGGATGCCGCTGTCGGCGTTATAGTGAAAATTGTGATGCGTTCCGGTGGGGTAGATCGTGTTGAGCTCACGCCTGACGTTCCAGAACTGAAATTCGCCGGGTGCATCGCCTCGATCGGCGCCGCGCTCGAACATCGTGATGATGACCACTTTGGGTGCGACTACGCGTGCTTTTGACGTGTCGTTCATCACGCAACCGGTCGTTAATGTGATGGCGAGCATCATCGCTAGCCGTTGTATGAAACGGACGCTCACTCTATTCATAAGGTATTTTCCCTAAAGAAAAGCCCCGGCAACGTCGCCGCTACCGGGGCCTTCTAGTATCAGCAATGTCAGCTTCTTAGAAGTTGAACGAGATACTTGCTTGCCAGTTACGTGGCAGTTCCGGCAGAACGATCTGCGAACCGAAGAGGTTCGGGAAGTTCGCGCGGAAGTAGCGCTCATCAGTCAGGTTCTTACCGGTCAGTGCAAACTGCCAGTTGTCGGTTTCATAAACGACACCTGCGTTAACCAGTGTGTATGACGGCAAACGAACCGCGCCAGAGAAGCCTGAATCGACTGCGTCGACGCTGACCACACTACCGTTAAGAGCGATGCCGTTCTCGAACGCGTAGGTACCCGTGAATGAGAAGATATTCTCTGGCATACCAGCGCGACGCGCACCGTCTTCGCCGGAAGAGAAGACAATACCGATCGCCTGGCCACCGAAGATGCTGGCTGGGTCGATTTGCGGAATGTCATCTGCGCCGAAGAAGCTGAAGCGTCCCGCGTTCTCAAGCGTGTTCAAGTTCACGACTTCGATATGCGTGTAGCCCGCGGTCAGTACAAGGTTCTCGTTCACAACCCAACGTGCTTCAAGCTCGACACCGTCGGTCTTGTTACTTTGGTTGGTTACGATGGCTTGCGCATTGAAGTCGGTACGCTCTTGCTCATATATAGACAAAGCAACGTACAAGCTGTCATCAAGGAAGCTACCTTTCACACCGGCTTCGAGCAGTTGCGACTTATCGAACCAGCCATCACCAACGATAGCGCCCGTCTGAATTTCTGCACCCTGACCCGCGATCACCGTTGATTGCTCAGAACCGGTGATATACGGAATCAAGCTGTTGCCGTTGCCCAGGTCGAACTCCCAAGACGCACTCAGTGTCCAAGAAATGCCGTTCTCGTCACCGTCTGCTTCCAATGGGTTAGATCCCGGGAACAGCAGTTCTTCGTCGATGCTTCTACTTTCGACACTGATCGTGTCGTAACGAACACCGGCAAGTACAGACAAGCCGTTATCCCAAACGAAATCACCGAGGAAGGCGAGACCTAAGTTGGTGTAATCACCGACATAGCGGTCTGCGTAATCGGTGCCACTGCGTGTTGCCAACAAGCGGCGATCACGTGCGGTTGAAGGACCGGTCAGGTCGCGACGATCGAAGTACTCGTTGATGAAGTCACTGCCGTGGTTGAAGTCGGTGTGACGGATCGACGGAGAGATCTGGAACGTTGATGCCAACGAGTCAGATTGGATCGTCTTTTGGAACACGAGCTTATCTTCGACAACCCACGAATCGTGGAACTGCGAGAAGCCGTAAGCGTTCTCGTTGAGGTTGTCATACTTCTCGAAGAACAACTGGTTCTTGATTTCCCAGCCGTTGTTGGCCTGATAGATCGCGTCGAAATACAACGTCATGACCTCGTTCTCGAGCGTATCGTCGGGCGCAACAAGAACCTGACTGCCGTCGAGTTGTGCCGTGCCTGGATTGACCAATGCTGAGAGCGGGTTGATGTCAGCCTGCGTCACGCTGCCGGTACCAACGAAGAACTGGCTAATGCCTGCAACGTTGTACTCGTCATGTGAGATAGAGCCGTCACCGTTCGTATCCAATGGCTGGGCGAGACCCGTGATGTAGGTACCGTTGTCAATCAGGTCCTGGGTAAGGCGGTTCCAGCCCGCAACCTGGTTACCATCATATTTGTGGTACATACCGCCAAACTGGATGTGCAGAGATTCATTGACGTCGGTGTCGATGGCCAGCTGCAGCAGCGTTTGGTCGGTTGACGTGTTCTGGTAGAAGCTCTCGGAATCTTCGACTTCACCGTACAGGTAGTAGCCATAGTCGCGTCCGCCGACGGTAACAGGACCACCGACTTCACCGGTGATAAAGCTCTTGTCCCAAGAACCCGTCGTGTAAGAAACGCGGCCTTCGACTTCATCCAGATACTGTCCACCATCTGCCCGAGCAGACTTAGGCACGAAGTTCAGGTAACCGCCGATTTTGGCTGGGCCATAAATCATCGAAGCTGGACCGCGGACAATATCGATCCGGTCGGACGCACCGATTGGTGTCGGGTAGTTACCTGGGTTGTCCAAGCGACGAACGCCGCGGAAGTAGGTTTCACCCGATGTACCGCGAATATCCAACGCACCCGCAACGCCGAAGAACGACTGCGTGAATGTGCCAGGCGCCAAAGCAACCAGCTCATCGATGTCTACGATATCGAAACGATCGAGCTGATCTGAGCTAATGGTTGATGCCGAACGCGGCGTTTCCAAGAGAGTCTTGTCCAGTCCAAAGACTGAGCCGACATCCTGAGTCGGCAGACTGTTGAGTGAGCCTTCGACGACAATTTCGTCAATAGACTCGTCGTCGCTTTGTGCAGCGGCTGGTCCAGCCAGCGCAGCAGCAACAGCAGCGGCTACCCCTGAATACAGGGCCTTCGATCGTTTCATTTGCACACCCTCCTAAGGCGCTATTTCCCGGTTACACGTGACTCAACGTCACTTTTTCTAATCCACCAACCTGAGCACACGCTCGTTGTTGTATTAAACAGACAACTTTCGGTCGCCCGCACTTCTGTGTGGCGCACCCGACCGCTACGGCAATTGCCGCTGATCAGGTTTGCCTGACAAACCTTAAGCCCCCCGGGTTTTGCGCCGCCGCGTCAGTTACATAGCGCGTATCGGTCGCAAATGAAGTTTCGAGTGTCCGGCAAGCGTTTGGATTTTTCAAGTCCACGCTGTTGCATCTTTCTCTCAAAGCGCTGAATTTGCTGCTCATGCCGGTCTATAAGCTGTTGTTTTTTGGCATCGTCGACCAGCGCAAACGTCAACGAATTGAGGTGCAGTTGCCGAACTTCCGCCCACGTCAAATTGAACTCCCGAACTGCAACGAAAAACTCGTCGGTCAGGGTTGAGTCCCACATGCCGCGATCATCGGTTGATAGCGCGACGGGGATATCTGTACGAAGATATTCGGGGAAAGGGTGTTGCGAATAGTCCACAACATACTCCAGGAGCAGGTTGCTAATCAGGTTAATTTCAACAAGATACGGCCCGTTTCTCATCAATCGCATCGTTTCGTCATCGGTGATCAGGTTCAACCCGTGACCGATGCGATCCGCACCGAGCAACAGTGTGTCGCGCACATGATTGTTAGGCTCATCGACCTCACCGCCGTGGATCGCAAGACCCACATCATGATGCCGTCTCAGCTCTCTTAGTACCGGTAAAAATCGTAGTGGATGACCTTTATCGTTATCTTCTCGACCGACGAGATCGACACCGACGACAACATCGCTGTTTTTGGCAGCCAACAGATACAGTTCGCGCAAAAGGTCCTCGGCGCCCGGTACAAAACGCACCAATGTGAGCTGCAGCCTGACGGTCATTCCGGTGGCCTTAAAATCATCCTGTGTCATCCGCTCACGGAAACGATTGAGCATTTCCTGAGGCGCGATGGCGGTGCCATCCGCCTCGTAGGCATCTTTGACGTCGACCATAAACTCAGCATAAATGGCGCCCTCAGCACCGAGCGTCGCCGCGTTGAGGTATAGGTTCTCTACGCGAATGTAAGGATCATTGGTTAGCGCATTCAAACGTTGCCAGTGCTTCTCGAAAAACTCATCGCGACCTTCTGTCGCTTTGTCGAGTCGGAAGCTATCCAGCCATGCTGCTTGCTCTTCCGGCGACATCGCTTCCAAGGCAACGAATTCTCCTTGTTCACAGGCGTCAAGACTGTCGTATTCACGTTGGTCGATATTGCGAAACAGCAGGTGATAGGTGTTATCCCGTGCTGCATAGGGTCGACAGTTGTTGATGCGTACTTTGGTGTAATAGTGGTAGCCGTGCTCCCGACTGGCGAGGGCGTGGGCAAGCCACTGTTCTGAGTAGACCGATCCAGAGTTGTGATTGTGCAGATCACCGCCCTTAGGCATTTGATGCAGCATTTGATACAACGCGCGATCGTCACCTGCGTCGCGAATGTCATTGAACCAACTGTCGTCTGCAAGGATGTCAGCTGAAATACAGCACAAAGCCATGAAAATGAGAGGTCGCAGCATGGGATTAGATTCCTTCGGCTTGACGATGGGGCAGCACAGCATCAAGCACTATGGCAAAGAAAGCGCCGGATGAAACGGGAAAACCGAAAAAATTGGCGAGAGGCTCTGGGGCTCTTGCCAGTATCTCGGTGGCCATGGGGGTTGTCGCCAACAGGCCGGCGGATACGGATACGCCGATCACCATCCAGTCACGCGCGGTGGGATTGGCTGCACGTGCAATCTGCACCCCGGATACGGCGACCATCGCGAACATCAACAGCGTGGCGCTGGCGATGACCAGACCGGGTAGGGCCTGCACCCACGCCGCCACAACCGGTGTCGCGCCTAGCAAGATCAATAAGACCGCGACCACGCGGCCGACGCGCCGGCTAGAAACCCCCGTCAGGCGAATGACACCATTGTTTTGACTGAAGGTCGTATTCGGGAATGTGGCCAGCAGCGCTGCGACCGCCGAGTTGATGGCATCCGCGAGAATGCCACCCCGCAGCCGCTTAAAGAACGATGCGTCGACGGTCGAGATGCCAGACAAGTTGCCGGTTGCGGTCAAGTCGCCAATGGACTCAGTCGCAGACACGAGGAAGACCGGTAACAAAATCAAAACGGCAGCCCACTCAAAGTTGAATGCGTAGCGCCCGAGGGTGGGGAAAAACACCGCCGGTATGTTGCCAGTGTCTGGCGTGCTCAACCAACCGAGGGCCGCTGCCGCGACTGCACCCGCGATCAAGCCAGCAACGACGCTCGCCATTCGAAACAATGGGCGTTTGCTGAACGCCATCAGAAGAATGACACCGATGACGCCAGCAGACAGCATCCACGCCTGCCAAGCGGGTGCACCGGTTGCTGTGGTAGCCACGATCTCACGCCCAATGTTCCCGATGGTTGTCCATACCAACGTGATGCCGAGCAGTAGAACGATCGCTGCCGACACATTGTTCGTCAGAATTTTCTTAAGCTGCTTTAAGAACGGGCTGAGTGCGGCAATGATTAGCGCGCAAACCAGACATGCAGTGAAGACGATGCCTAACGCCACGTCGGCACCGCGCAGTGGTGCATAAAGACCGAAGACGTAAATCAATGGTCCAACGAAAGTGAAGCTGGTGCCTTGGATGCTTAGCAGTCCAGAGCCCACAGGGCCGATGCGGCTCACCTGTAACAGGGTTGCGACACCGGATACGAACAGCGCCGAACTAATCAAATAGGCGGTTTGCTCGGCGGGTAACTGCATGCCAAGCGCGATCAATAATGGTGCAGTGACGATGCCGCCGAATACGGCGAGTAGGTGCTGGACGCCGACGACCGATGCATGCACCAGTGGCGGTCGATCGCCTAGCGCGAACGTGCGTGTAGAAGCTTCCATGCGCACTCATGTTAGCAGTCTCACGGCGGGACGGTGATGACAAAATGGCGCCATGACTTGCTCCTTAAGACCAGCGAGGTTTAGCATCGTGTCGGCGGTGGGTCAGTGTTGGAGAAAAAGATGTCAGAATTTATCGAAGCGATGCCGAAAGCTGAGCTACATGTTCACCTTGAGGGTACGTTGGAGCCCGAGCATATTTTTGAGCTTGCCGAGCGCAATGGCATCAAACTTGAGTTTGATTCACCACAAGCGGTTGTCGATGCCTATGACTTCGACGATCTACCCTCCTTTCTGAAGATCTACTATGCCGGTATGAACGTCTTGCACACCGAGCAAGATTTCTATGACCTGACGTATCGTTACTTCGAGCGCGCGGCTGCTGACAATGTCCGTTATGTTGAACCGTTCTTTGATCCACAAGGGCACACGACCCGCGGTGTTGAGTTCGAGACGATTATCTCTGGCATTGCGCGCGCGCAAGCAGATGCCGAAAAGAACCTGGGTGTCCGCTCGAATCTGATCATGTGTTTCTTGCGAGACATGAGCGCGGAATCCGCGATGGCGCATCTTGAGATGGTGGAACCTCATCTCGATAAGATCATCGGCGTCGGGCTCGACTCCGACGAAAAAGACAATCCGCCGTTGAAGTTTGAGGCTGTCTTCAGCCGGGCACGCGACATGGGATTGAAATTAACCATGCACTGTGACGTGAATCAGGAAAACAGTGTCTCAAATATTTGGGATGTTGTAACAGCGATCGGCGTCGACCGTATTGATCACGGTGTTAACTCTCTCGAAGATGACAAACTGTGCGAGGAGATTGTTCGCCGTGGTCTCGGGCTAACCGTGTGCCCCGTATCGAACACGTTTTGCGCTGATTCACTGACAGCGAATGAGATCCAGACGATGTTGAAAAAGGGGATGCGCGCGACAGTCAATTCCGACGACCCTGCGTATTTCCGGGCCTACATGACCGACAACTTCAAAGCTCTGGCGGATGCTGGCCTCAGCAATGAAGAGCTGTTCACGCTATCGCGAAATGCATTCGTCGTGTCATGGCTGAGTGAGGATGACAAAGCGGCTTACTTGGCCGAGATGGACGCATTTGCTGCGAAGATGCAGTAGCGATGTTGCAACGTTCGCTGAGCGCGGCACACTGGCCTTGTCCCATGACTTCCGAGTGTGATGCACGATGAGTCAGCTGTCAGCATCGACCACAGACAGCACCACATGGGTAACCAATGCGGCGGCGATTTGGACCGATGGCGAAAGTCTGCCAGGCGCTAGTCTGGTTGTTCAGGGCAACCAGGTTAGAGAGGTTCTGGCCCCGGGCGAGACGCCTTCGATACGAGTGACCACCCGCATCGATGCGACGGACTGCGTGATCTTGCCGGGGCTCGTCAATTGTCATCATCATTTTTATCAGACGTTGACCCGAGCTTTTCCGTCGGCACTGAACAAAGAGCTGTTCGATTGGTTGGTAGCGCTGTATCCCGTGTGGGCCGGGCTCGACGAGGAGGCGATCTCTGTATCGACCACATTGGCACTTGCCGAGTTGATGCTGTCCGGTTGCACGCTGGCATCCGACCACCACTACGTGTTTTCGGACAACACGACATTGGCCATCGACCGCCAATTTGAAGCGGCTGAAGCCTTGGGTGTCCGAGTCGTGCTCACCCGCGGTTCGATGAGTCGTGGCGAGTCGTTGGGCGGTTTGCCGCCGGACCGCGTGGTGCAGACGCCGGACGTCATTCTTGAAGATAGTGAACGGCTGATCGGCCGTTATCATGATCCTGATGCCTTCGCGATGCAGCAGCTAGCACTGGCACCTTGTTCACCGTTTTCAGTCACCGATGAGCTGATGCGAGACAGTGCGACCCTCGCGCGCCGTCATGGTGTTCGTCTGCATACGCACCTTGCGGAAACCGAGGATGAAAATGACTTCTGTCTGGAAACAGTCGGTATGCGTCCACTCGATTACATTGAGTCGCTAGGCTGGCTCGCGGATGATGTTTGGTTCGCCCATGGTATTCATTTCAACGACGACGAGATTTCACGACTAGGCGCTGCGGGTGTTGGCGTCTCGCATTGCCCGTGCTCGAACATGTTGTTGTCATCCGGCATTTGTCCCGTCTCGGACTTGGAGCATGCCGGCGTGTCGGTCGGTATCGGTGTCGATGGATCGGCCTCCAACGATGTCTCCAATATGATTGGAGAGGTTCGACAGGCGTTGCTGCTGCAGAAGCTTCGCTATGGTAGCGCCGCGATCAGCCATCATGATGCGTTGCGTTGGGCGACACGTGGTGGGGCGGATCTGTTCGGGCGCGCCGAGCTCGGGTCTCTCCGCCCAGGCATGGCTGCGGACTTTGGTATCTACGCACTTGATACGCTCAATTTTTCCGGTCACGGAGATCCTGTGGCCGCCCTACTGTTGTGTGGTGCGACCAAGGTTCGTGACCTGATGATCAATGGCGAGTGGCGCGTACGGCATGGGGAGATTCCAGGGCTTGATATCGAAGACCTAAAAGCGCGCCATCGCGCCGCGGCAAAGCGTCTGGCCGGTTGACGCCCGGTCTCGCCGCTGACTATGCTCGCAGGCTACATCCGCTGCGGACGCCCCTCTTGAAACCGCTATCGCTCACTTTGCACACCCACCTAATGATCGCTGTGGCGCTCGTGGCGCTAAGCGGTTGCGCGTCTTCGGTTCCGGAACCGAAGGATTTTGTCGACAACCAGACCACGGTACTTTCGCGTGGTATTGAGATGCCGGTGACACTGGTCTACCCGAAGACGCGGTCCAAGCCATCGCCGCTCGTATTGTTGGTTCATGGTCACGGCGGAACCCGTGACGAAGCTGGCGCATTTGTTCGTGTTGCAGAGCAGTTGGCTCGGGTCGGTATCGCTAGCATCCGCATGGACTTTGCCGGATGCGGTGACAGTACGGAGTCCTTTCAGAAAAACAATCTCACAACGATGAGGCTCGATATCCGTGCAGCGAAAGCCTTTGCGTTACGGACTATCGCTGTCGACCGAAAACGTATCGCGATGGTGGGTTTCAGTATGGGCGGACGTCTTGCGGCACTGGAGAGTACACGGGCTGACTACCGCGCAATGGTGCTTTGGGCGCCAGCGCTTGACGATGGCGCGGATGATCTGAAAGACATGTTCGGTGGCGAGGCGGCCTATCGAGCAATGAGAAGTATCGCTGAGAAGCAGGGCTACACCGACTTTACGACCTCTTGGGGTCAGGCGCAGCAGCTCGGTCTGCAGTGGTTCAGTGATATGGAGTCGTCGAGACCAATGGACGCGATTGCCGATTATCGCGGTCGACTGACCCTCATTCATGGTAGTGCTGATGATGTCGTTCTGCCGGAAGTCAGCGCGCGCGCCGCGGCAGCGGCAGACAATGTACGTGATCTTCAACACATTGTGATCGACGGGGCCGATCATGGCTTCGGCTTGTTCAACGACCGCCCTGAGTTTGCCAGGCAGCTTGTGCACGAGACGGTGACGTATCTTGAGTCAGCATTGCGATGAGTAGCCAAACGGTCTCTCCAAAGCTGGTTGTTTTTTTGCTGGTGATTTGCAGTGTCCTCGGGCTCGCGGGAACCGATCTTGTACTGCCTGCCGTTCCCTTTTTGCCAGCCGCACTGGGTGGCACAGCCGCCGCATCGCAATTGGTTTTGGCGACGTTTGTGACCGGCGGGGCGATAGGCTTGTTGCTTTTTGGTGAACTGGGTGCCCGGTACGACCAACGCAAGCTGTTGTTGATCTCGTTAGCCGGTTACGGTCTGACCAGCCTGTTGGCCGTTTTCTCAACCAATATCACCATGTTGATTACCATTCGATTTTTTCAGGGTGTTGCAAGCGCAGCGCCGGCTGTTTTCGCCCCCGGGATCATTCGTGTGCTGTTTTCCGAGAAGGCGGCCCTTCGTGCCATTGGTATTCTCGGTAGCGTTGAGTCGTTGGCGCCGGCGCTTGCCCCGATTGCCGGTGTCGCATTGTTCAACGCATTCGGTTGGCAATCCTCTTTTACCACCATTGCATTGATCGCAGTGATCATGTGGCTGGTCGTGTTTAGTGTGCGCCGCAGTATCCCGAATGTTCATCCTGAGCCTGCATCCGGGGGTTATCTCGGATTGCTGTCGAATCCGGTCTACATGCGTTATGCGCTCAGTCAGGCTTTGACGCTCGGCGGATTGCTGGTCTTCGTGTTTGGTGCGCCCGCCGTTATTACGCAAACGATGGGTGGCACGCTGACGCACTTCATCGTGATGCAGGTGGCAGGTATCACGACCTTTATCATCGCAGCGAATAGCGCACAGTGGTTGGTGGAGCGGTTTGGCAGTGAGCGTGTCATCCTGTTTGGTTCAGGCTTATCCTCCGCCGGTGGCATTGGCATTCTCATCTATAGCCTGTTGGGTAGTGCGTCACCGAGCCTTTTACCCTATTTGTTCGTACCGATGAATTTAGGACTCGGTCTGCGAGGACCGCCGGGATTCTATGCTGCGGTGGTCGCCAGCGACGGCAATGACGCGCGCGGCGCCGCGCTTTTGATTCTGCTTGTGTTGTTGACGACAGCGGGTGGCACGGCTATTGCCGCGCCGATGATCCTCGATGGCTTGATGCCGTTGGCGGCTGTGAGTGTCCTGATATCGGTGCTGTCACTGTTCACATTGATGCTATTGCGAGCACCTGCCAGCAATGGTCAGTCGCCAGTGGACGTCTCGAAAGAGACCGGCTCACCGGAGACATAGGTTGCGAGAACCGAGCGTTCATCACCAAGCACGGTTTGAACAAATAGGCGCTCGTCAGCATCTCGTGCTACCCCTAGACGGCGCTTAAGCAATCGATGATCACCGCTGCCAAGTACGATGACATCAGCATCTTTACCGACTTCGAAATTGCCGATCTTGTCATCCATATAAAGGGCTTCAGCGCCGCCAAGCGTCGCTAGATACAGCGCCCGTAGACTGGGGAGAGTCTGTTGCCGTAGTTGCAGCACTTTGTAAGCTTCTCCACAGGTGCGCAGCATGCTGAAGCTCGTACCGCCGCCGATGTCTGTGCCGAGACCGACACGAATTGCATGCTCGCGGGCGCGCGCAAGATCGAACAAGCCACTACCAAGAAACAGGTTGGATGTTGGGCAAAACGCGATCGCACCGCCGGCGTCGGCGAGTCTGTGATAGTCGTCGTCTTCAAGATGCAGGCAATGCGCGAATACAGAACGCTCGCGGAGTAAGCTGGCACGCCGGTAAACGTCGAGATAGCTGTCGGCGGCAGGGAACAGCGACTTCACCCAGCGAATTTCATCATGGTTTTCGGCAAGGTGCGTTTGCACAAGCACATCAGGAAACTCATTGGCTAATCGACCGGCGGCGGCCAGCTGCGCATCAGAACTTGTCGGCGCGAAACGCGGTGTGATGGCGTAATGCAGGCGCCCGGCACCATGCCATCGCTCGATAAGTGCTCTGCTATCGGCGTAGGCGCTTTCTGGGTCGTCCCGCAAATTTTCTGGACAGTGTCGATCCATCAATACTTTGCCCGCCGCGAGGCGCATGTTGCGTGCCATCGCAGCCTCAAAAATCGCGTTCACTGATTGAGGATGTACCGTTGCGAACACCAACGCTGTGGTCGTGCCGTTGCGAAGTAATTCGTCAATAAAGAAGCGCGCTGTCTCGTTAGCAATCGCCTGGTTCGCGAATGCAGCTTCCGCCGGGAATGTGTAGGTATTGAGCCAATCGAGAAGTTGCGTGCCGAATGATCCGATGATGTCGGTTTGAGGATAGTGAACATGGCAATCAACGAGGCCTGGCACGATCAGTGCGTCCGGATAGTGATCAACCGTGGTTTGATCACCGACGTTCGCGAGAATGTCGTCCGCCGGGCCGGCGGCAGCGACCCGGCCCCGATCGACGACGAGAGCGCCATCCGACCAATATTCAACAGCTTCGCTGTCTAACGATGCATCGGCGCCAGGGTCGGTCAGGCAATGGACCATTGGCCCTCTTAGTACGCGCAGACTCACAACGCCCCCTGCAGCATGAGTGGCTCCGAGAGCTGATGTTCGTCGCAATTATCCTCACCGCCATGATCGACGATTAGGAAGGACTGGTGTCGCACAAAACCGAGCATCGGTAGATGCCAGATGCCGCGCTTCAGGTTGATCCCCTGGTTGCCGCGAACACGGAAGGCGCGCAGCGCAGAAACATCCGGTGCATCGGCGGCCGGCGCAACGGCAACGACGTAGTCATGACCCGTGATGGGCATAAAAGCCTGTGAGCCTTTGGGGTGCCTTTCCAGCATCTCGATTCGATAAGGTAAGCCGCTTGTGACCGTGCACCGCATGAGGCTCACGTTGATCTTTGGGCAACCACCGTCGACATCAATCGTCGCAAGTCCGGTGTAACGATCGAAACGGGAGGCATTCATTTTCTCACTGCGATCGGGGTCGAAGTCGATCAGTTCGCCAAATGGTGCGAACGCGCTGATGTCGATGTCTTCTAATGCAATCGTGCGCACTAGTCGATGCCTGCTGGATAGCCGCGGATATGCAGTCGACTGACACCGCCGTCGGGATAGATGTTCATTAACACATGCGTGACCGCATCGTGCCCGTTCAGCGACTTGAAAATGTGTTGATGATCCGGCTTCAGTTTCTGCTCGCTGAGAAGTATTGGCCATTGCTGACTGGCGGCGACTGCTTCTTCGTCGGTTGCCTCAATCATGTACCCCGCGCGGATCATGACACGGTCAGGGTAGTTTCCTTTGAAGTGAGCCGTGTCGATCTCGATTTCTTCGATATGTCCCGGATGCCCGAGTGCCATGACGACCCAATCATTTCCTGGCACGCGTCGACGAGCCGTTTCCCAACCGTCGCCCATGTTGATGCCGCGGCCGGGTGCATTCAGATTGCGCATGCTGCCAAAGTGCTCGTCATTGCACGCGAGTGCACGACCACCAGATTTCATCGCAAGAAGGTCAACCGGTTGGCTCAAATCCATCGAATGCCAGTCCGGGCGAATGCTGCCATAGATTCGCAGTCTCGCAACGCCGCCATCCGGATAGATATTCAACCGCACATGGCTGAATTCACGCCCTGGTTTGGCATCGACAAAGTGCCGACTGTCGCCTACCAAGTCCGTGCGCGGCACGATCTCGGTCCAGGTCATATCGTCAGGTGGAATATCGTCGTCATAGACGCAAGCGTCGATCGAGGCCGCAGGTGGGTAGTTCCCTGTGAAATGCCTGGTGTCGATATCAAAGCCGTGAATCAAACCAGGCACACCGAGCCGAACAATACAATAGTCGTGACCGGGCGTGCGTTTTCTGCGGCTTTCCCAGCCGTCCATCCACTTGCCGTTGTCATCGTATTTATCAGGGATCCAGACGGGTTCGGCAGGTGAGATCAAGCGAATCTTCTCTGCAAAGAACTCGTCAGTCGCGTAAACCACACGACTGCCCAATCTTGGCTGCCCCAGGTCGACAAAGCGCGTCAAACGGTGTGTGCTGACGTTGCTACTCATCGTTGACACCCGCGAGTGCTGCGAGCCGAAAACTCGCGATCTTGTGGATTTCGGTGATCGTCCGATTGAACTCTGTGGTGGCGTCGTTTCTAAGCCGCTCCTCGTAGCCTGCAAGAATCGCCGCACGGTTGCTATTGCGCACTGCCATGACGAACGTAAAGCCAAATCGCCGGCGATACTTTTCGTTGAAGGCCTGAAAGCGAGCAAACTCTTCCGCGTTGCATTGATCGATCCCAGCGCTCGCTTGTTCTTCGGTGGATTCGACGGTGAGTTCACCAGCGACAGCGGCTTTCCCCGCGAGGTCTGGGTGCGCATTGATCAGTGCTAGCTTTTTAGCGTGACTTGCCGCGTCGACCACCGCAGCCATCGCGTTAGCGAGACCGTCGACGTCGTCATGCCGTGTTCGAAGCCCGTCGTTGTAGACACCTTCCGCCACCCACGGCGAATGTTCGTAGATGCCGCCAAAAGTCGCCATAAACGTGTGTTTAGACATGCCACTTGGCGCAGGTGCAAATGTCTGACTCAACGTGTTCAATCAAATTTCCTCAGCGGGGTGGTGTGCCCGCCAATGCTCAGCAATATCGATCCGCCGCGCGACCCATACATCACGATCGTATCGCTCAAGATAATCGAGGAAGCGTCTCAGCGCCTCTGCACGCCCCGGCCGCCCCGCTAGGCGGCAGTGCAATCCGATCGACATCATTTTTGGCGTCCGTGCACCTTCGCGAAACAAACAGTCGAACGTGTCTTTCAGGTAGTCATAGAACTGAGTGCCACTGTTGAACCCTTGGGGTGTCGCAAATCGCATATCGTTGACGTCTAGCGTGTAGGGCACCATCAGTTGCGGTGTGTCGAACTGATAGTCCCAGTACGGTAAGTCATCAGCATAGGAGTCTGCGTTGTAGCGGAACCCACCATGAGCTGCCGCCAACGCATGCGAATTGGGACTGCATCGACCGAGGTACCAGCCGGTCGGTGGCTCACCCGTCACCTCGGTATGAATCTCGACGGCCTGACGAAGATGATCCCGCTCTTCCTCGATCGACATGTGTTGGTAGTCGATCCATCGATAACCGTGCGAGGCGATTTCCCAGTCAGCATCTTTCATCGCCGACACCGCGTGGGGATTGCGCGCGAGCGCCATTGCCACGCCAAAGACAGTGGCCGGTACCTGACGGTCCGTAAACAGCTCATGAAGGCGCCAAAACCCTGCGCGAGAGCCGTACTCATAGAGGGACTCCATATTCATGTGTCGCTGACCGCGATAAGCTTCAGCGCCGACGATTTCCGACAAAAACTTCTCGGACGCTGGGTCGCCATGTAAGACGCAGTTCTCGCCACCTTCTTCGTAATTGACGACGAACTGGACAGCGACGCGTGCACCATTCGGCCACTCAACGCGGGGTGGCTTACTGGCGTAACCGATTAGGTCTCGCGGATAGCTCATCGTGCTACTCGTCGCTGTTAGCGCCGGCTTCAAACCAGCGGCCAATCAATGCGCGTTCTTCTTCTTGCATGCCAGTGAGGTTACCAATAGGCATTATTTGCGTCACCACACTTTGTTGATAAATCGCATCCGCTTGTCGCGCGATATCGCGCTTTTCATGCAGCACCACACCACCAGGCGGCGACAAGAACCCCGGTTGCGTTGGTTCTGTGGCATGGCAACTCGCGCAGCGGTTTCTAACGATAGCGACCACAGCCTCGAATCCTTCACCCGTGGGGGCGTCCGTGGTCGTCACTGGCGGCGTGACTGCTTGCGATGCACGAGGTGCGGGTGCAATAGCCATGGCAATACCCGCCAGCAGAAGTACGGCTGCGATCGCGGGCCATGGTGATGCCTTGCCTTTATGTCGAGCGACGAAGTAGACGCGTATCAAAGCGCCGGCGACCGACATGGCGATCAAGATTAACCAGTTGTAGGCATGACCATACGTCATCGCGTAGTGATTGCTGATCATGACGAACAAGAGCGGCAACGTGAAGTACGTGTTGTGGACCGATCGCTGCTTTGCGCGAATGCCGTCGTTGGGATCGACGGGCGCCCCTGCTGCCGCCGCGGCAACCATCCGTTTTTGCCCGGGGATGATGATGAAAAAGACATTGGCGACCATGATGGTGCCGATCAGTGCGCCGAAGTGGATATAGGCGCCTCGGCCACTAAACACTTGGCACAGCCCCCAGGCCGCGGCGACGATCAATGCGAAGACGATGATGCCCAGCACCGCTGTGTTGCGTCCGAGTGGCGACCGGCAAACTAGGTCGTAAACGACCCAACCACCGATGATTGTCGCAACCCCAATGCCGACGGCTGCTGCTTCTGAGAGCGATGCCACGGCGGGGTCAATTAAGTAGACGCCTGCGCCATACCAGTAGATCAGCGCCAGCAGGAACATGCCTGACAGCCAGGTCGTGTAGGCCTCCCACTTGAACCAATGCAGATTAGCGGGCAGTTCTTCTGGCGCCACGCGATATTTTTGCGCGTGGTAGAAACCGCCGCCGTGAACGGACCAGAGTTCGCCGCCAACGCCTTTCTTTGTGTCGGCGTCATCCGCGGGTGCTTCGAGGTGATTATCCAGCCAGACGAAGTAAAACGAAGAACCGATCCATGCGATGCCGACAATAAAATGAAGCCAACGCCCGAGCAGGTTTAGCCATTCAACCCAATATGCTGTCATTCGAATTCCGTTGTTGTGAAGTGGTCACCGGACGGCGCGCAAAACCCGGTTTCTGTTGTTCATCGCGCCGAGGCGTTGCAGCATATCCGCTGCCACAGAAATCGCAATCTCACCCGGCTGTTTGCCCGAAATCTCCGGCGTACCAATGGGGCAGGTCAGTCGAGCGAGGGTCGTATCGTTGTGGCCAAGCGCCTTCAGTTTTTTCACGAATCGACGTTGTTTGGAGCGTGATCCGATCAGACCACAAAAACGCGGCGCATCGTCGGTGAGGAGTGCGTGGCAGATGTCGAGATCTACAGCATGATCGTGCGTCATGATCAGACATTGTGCGGTCGGTGACAGGTGTTCGACCATTAATTCCGGACGTGCTGCATAGACTGCCGATACGGCTTCCGGCCAGTCATAGGCGAGCCAAGACTCACGACTGTCGATCATCAAGATCCGCGCGTCTAGCGTGCCCATCACTGCTGCGCATGCGCGAGCGACATGTCCAGCACCGAAAATGGCGATCTCGATCGGTGGCGGCGTGATGATCTCTACGAATGCACGCTCGCCAGTTTTGCTAACTGTCCGCGTCCCTGAGTCCGGTCGTTGATCATTGCCGTGATCTTGAATGTCTGTTCTGCCATCACTGTAAGTGACAAGTTCCTTATGCTGGCCGTGCCGCTGCGCTTCCACAAGTGTGCCCAACCAAGCTAGGTCCTCGGCATTTAGGCGCTGCATCATGATGTCGACGACACCGCCGCAGCATTGACCGCAATCGCTGCCGAGCGTGTACCGTTGACGATCGAAACGTGGGCGATCCTCGGCCAACGCAGCGCGCGCGTTTTCTTGGCAAGTGTGTTCAAGATAACCACCGCCGATAGTGCCGCCGTGCATTGAAGCACTGACCCAAAGTTTGCTGCCTGGCTCGCGTGGCGCCGAGCCTTTGACATCAGTCACCGTGACAACAACGCAGCATCCATCGAGTTTGATCGCGTCGATCACCTTTTGCGGCCAGTGATGCATTAGCGTTGGCGACCTTGTTTGATCGCCGTCAACACCGCCTCCGGTGTGGCAGGTGCGTCGAGTCGCGGCTGTTTTCCGTCGCAAGCTTGGTTCACGGCATCTTTGATGGCATGGAATACCGAAATGCCCAGCATGAGAGGTGGCTCACCAACGGCTTTTGAGCGATGAATGGTCTCTTCGCGATTCTCCTGCGACTGCATGATATTGACGCGAAAATCGGTTGGTACGTCCGAGCATGCGGGGATCTTGTAGGTTGCCGGTGCATGAGTGCGTAAGGCGCCCCGTGGATCCCACCATAGCTGTTCAGTGGTTAGCCAGCCGACCCCTTGAATGAATCCGCCTTCGATTTGACCCATGTCAATGGCGGGATTGAGCGATCGACCACAGTCATGAAGGATGTCGACGCGGGTCACACGGTGTTCACCCGTCAACGTGTCCACGATTACTTCGCTGACCGCAGCGCCATAGGCGTAGTAATAAAATGGTCGTCCTTTCAACGCTTTCTTGTCGTACGAGATCTTTGGCGTCTTGTAAAACCCAGTTGTCGACAAAGAAACACGTGCAAGGTAGGCAAGTTTGACCAGTTCCGCGAACGATAGCGTGTGATCACCGACGGTGATGGTGTTATTTGCAAACACGACGTCCGACGCGTTCGCTTCAAAATATTCGGCCGCGAAACGCGAAAGACGATCGCGAATGGTCAGCGCCGCGGCCTGTGCAGCCATGCCATTTAAATCTGAGCCGCTGGATGCCGCCGTTGCCGAAGCGTTCGGAACTTTACTCGTATCTGAGGCTGTAATCTTGATCGTATCAATGTTGATCTGCAGCGTTTCAGCGACAACTTGTGCCACCTTCGTAAACAAGCCCTGACCCATTTCGGTACCACCGTGGTTCAGGTGCACCGTGCCATCGGTATAAACATGGAGCAATGCGCCTGCCTGATTCAGGTGGGTCGCAGTGAAAGAGATGCCGAACTTAACGGGTGTTAGTGCGATACCGCGCTTCAAGATGCGACTGTCGAGATTCCAATCGCGAATCTCACGACGACGCGCATGGTAGTCCGAAGAGTCGATGAGCGTGTCCGTCAGCGGGCCGATCACGTTGTCTTCGACGGTTTGGCCGTAGGGCGTCACATTGCGGGTGTCAGTACCGTAATAATTGCGTTGCCGAATAGTGAGGGGGTCTTCACCAAGCGCACCAGCGATCTCATCCATCACATACTCGATCGCAAACATACCCTGCGGTCCGCCGAAGCCACGAAACGCCGTGTTCGATACAGTGTTGGTTTTGCAGCGGTGTGAGTGAATCGTTGCATTTGGCAGGAAATAGGCATTGTCCGTGTGGAACATTGCGCGATCATTAATAGCGCCAGATAGGTCGGCCGACATGCCGCAGCGCGACGCGTATTCGAATTCAACACCAAGGATACGACCATCATCGTCAAAACCAACGTGATAGCGGGTGAAAAAGTCATGGCGCTTGCCGGTGCTGACCATATCGCTATCGCGATCCAAGCGGAGTTTGACCGCTCTGCCGAGCTTGTTGGCCGCGACAGCCGCAGCTGCCGCGATGAGCGCTGGCTGGCTTTCTTTACCACCGAATGCGCCGCCCATCCGTCGGCATTCAACGACCACGTCCTTTTGTGTCAGCCCAAGTACTTTGGCAACAACGTGTTGGATTTCCCCAGGGTGCTGCGTCGAGCACTGAATTCGAAAATCACCGCCCTCGGTGGGTATCGCCATCGCGATTTGACCTTCGAGGTAGAACTGATCTTGTCCACCGAGATCGAGTGTCCCGCTGAGCGTATGTGGCGCTGCGGCGATTGCGCTCTCACTGTCGCCGCATTTGAGGGTCTGAGACGGGACGACAAAAGATCGCCGTTCGAGCGCGGTTTCCGGATCGAGTATTGGCTCGAGTAGCTCATAGTCGACATCGGCCAGCAGCGCTGCGCGGCGTGCGGCGTCCACAGAATCTGCGACAACAAGAAACATCGGGTGACCGATAAACTCAACGCGTTCGTTCGCGAATACCGGATCGTCATCCGCGACAGCACCATAATTATTGTGACCGTGAATATCGTCGGCGGTAATGACATCCACAACGCCTGGAAACGCGCGAACACGCTCGAACGAAATTGCGGTGACCTTCGCATGTGCTTCGGTGCTGACACCAAACGCCCCGTGCAAAAGACCACGCGGTTCCGGCAGATCATCGGTGTACAGCGCACGGCCGTTCACATGCAGCGCGGCACTGTCATGGGCGGTCGCTTGACCGACGCCGCCTTTCACCAACGGGTCTTTAGCGACCATAGTCATAGACCTCGGTGTCGATTTCGGGTTCGGTTAGTGCCAGGAAAAACCGGTAAAGAAGGTTGCGCGCAGCTTCGCGTCGATAGCTATCGCTCGCACGCATGTCGGTCATCGGCGTGAAGTCTTGATCCAGCGCTGACATCGCTGTTTGCACGGTGGCTTCATTCAAAACAACGTCAGTCATGGCGGCCTCGCACTGCATAGCGCGCGCCGGAATCGCTGCCATACCACCGAAGCCGGTGCGAAGTGACACGCAATGGCCTTCATCGACTGTGGCAACAAAGACGGCACAGACGGCTGAAATGTCTTGATCGAAACGCTTTGACAGTTTGTAAGCGGCGAGTGTCTGGTTGGGATTCAACTTTGGGATTACGATCGACGCCACAAACTCGCCGGGTTCAATCGCGTTCACCATGTAGTCGATATAGAGCGACTCGAGGGGCAACTCTCTAGAACCGTTCGCAGACGTTAGCGTAACGCGAGCATTCAAAGCGATGAACGCCGGCATCGAGTCGCCGATGGGAGAGCCGTTGGCAACATTACCGCCGACGGTGGCGGCATTTCGCACTGGTGGTGATGCAAAGCGTCGAAGCAACGGCTCGAGTGCCGGAAAGTGCTCGACCAGCGTTGGCATCGCTTCCGTAAAGGTCACGCCTGCGCCGATGCGAATCGCATCATCAAGAACCGTGATGTCTTGCAAAGCCTTAACACCACCCATATAGATCAGTTGATCCATGTCGCGGAATTGCTTGGTCACCCAAAGCCCGACATCGGTACCACCGGCGACCATTGTCGCATCGGGATGAGCGGCAAGTGTCGCTGCGAGCTGTTCCGGCGTGGTTGGCAGATGTATCTCACGTCCTGCGTTTGCAATCGTTAGCGTATCTTCGCGCTGCAGGGATTTCAGCGTTTCAATGATCCTGCGTTCTTCGGCGATTGCGGTCTCGCTCATCGCACCATGCGCTGCGGTTAATCGTTCGTCGCCAGAAGCGTCTTTGCCCAAGGTATACATCGCCTCGGCTGCGTCCGCGATGGGACGATACCCGGTGCAGCGGCACAAGTTGCCGGCTAACGCATCGTTGGTTGCAGGCCGATCCAACGGCGGTTTGGATCGATACGCCGCGAATAACGTCATCACGAAACCTGGCGTACAGAATCCGCATTGAGAACCATGATGAACCACCATCGCTTGCTGCACGGGGTGTAAGCGTCCGCCCGCAGGTGAGAGTGACTCAACCGTTATGAGTTCTTTACCATCGAGCGCCGAGAGAAACTGAATGCATGAATTGATGGCTTGGTAGCGTAGCGATTCACCATCGTCAGCGACATCCGCAACGACGACCATACAGGCGCCGCAATCTCCCTCTGCACAACCTTCTTTTGTGCCCGTCCGGAGTCGGTCTTCTCGCAACCATTGCAGCACCGTTCGCGTCGGATCAACATCCCGAATCGAAATGATCTCTCCATCCAGCAAAAAGCGAATCGCGTCGGCCATCGGCTAGCTGCCCCGGTAGGTGGAGTAGCTCCACGGCGAAACGAGCAATGGCACATGGTAGTGCTTGTTTTCGCTGATGGTGAAGCGCAGCGTCACTTGATCAAGAAACGGTGGCGATGCAGCGGTTGATTCACGCGCACTGAAATAACGCGCAACATCGAATGTCAACTCATAGGTACCATGGCTGAAATTCTCGCCTTCAAGCAGGGGTGCATCACAGCGGCCGTCACTATTGGTTTCTGTCGAAACAACTAGCTCGCGCTCCGAACCACAGCGGAACAGTCGAATGTTAATGCCGGCGCCGGGAATCCCCGCAGCGGTGTCGAGCACGTGTGTTGTCAGTTTGCTCATTCTTTGTCGCGTCTTGTCTTTCTTGATTGCCAATATTGACCGAGGTCGCTGCGCAGTACCAGCCCCCCTGCGCGATTCGCCGTCTGTACACTGACCGGTGCATACTAGTCGTCGAAGTCAGACTATCCCGTGAAGCAGGCGAGTTGTTAAACATCGCTTAGAGGAGTCGTGAATGCGTGCTGTGATATTCGGCAATTCAGGTTCAGGAAAATCGACGCTCGCTAAAGCGATCGGCGAGGTGTCTAACAGCGATATTCTCGATCTTGATACGGTTGCTTGGGCAGCTGCAGCGCCACCGGTTCGTCGTCCACTGACTGACAGCCAAGAATTGATGCGCGAGTTCATGCAGTCAACGGAGGATTGGGTCATCGAGGGCTGCTATGGCGATCTCATCGAGTTTGCGATGACACAAGCAACGCATGCGGTGTTTTTGAATCCGGGCGTCGCAACGTGTATCGATAACGCGCGCAATCGTCCTTGGGAACCGCATAAATACGAGAGTCGGGAAGCGCAGGATGCGAATCTCGCGATGCTGACCGCGTGGATTGATGACTATGTGCATCGAGGCGATGAATTTTCGCTGCGTCGCCATCAGTCATTGTTCGATGGATTCGCCGGGCACAAGCGTGAAGTGACGACCAATGAACGGGACAGTTGGCTGTCCCTGTTCGTTAAAGCCTAGGCGCTATTGCTCGAGACTGGATTCCACGCCTTGTCTGTCAGTATGCTGATGTTATGGATGCCGTGATGACAGAACTTGATCGAGCAAGAATCCGTCGGCGCACACGCGAGCTGCAATGTGAAGACATCGCGTATGCGGCGGCAAGGATGATTGCTATTCAGGAAGTGTTTCGCCAACAGCAGCGACTGCAACAAAAAGCGAAACGCGACAGGGCGTTGTAGGCCGAGCTAGTCGGGTTCGAGCGCCTCGACTTCGTGTCGATGTGGGATAGATGGCCCTGCGCCATGACGCGTGACTGAAATGGCGGCAGCGCGATTGGCAAATAAAACCGCTTCCATCAATGGGCGTTCTTCCGCCAAACCAACCGCGAGCGCGCCGGCAAAGGTGTCGCCTGCAGCAACCGTGTCGACGACATGCCCTGCTGATGCCGCCGGACAGCGCACAATATCGCCTTGATGATTCACGAGTGCACCATGCTCACCCATCGTAATGACCACCGTCTCTGGACCCTTCGACCTTAGATGCTCGCTGACCGCGCGTGCATGCTCTTCCGTGTCACATGGCATGCCGGAAAGTGCCGATGCCTCGGTTTGATTGGGCGTCAAGATGGATACCAAAGATAAGGTCCGGTCCGACAACACCCGCGCGGGCGCCGGGTCAAGAATGACGGTTAAGCCTGCGGCATGGGCGGTTTCTAGTGCGGTGTTGATACCGCTGTCCGGTGTCTCTAGCTGTACGAGAAGAATTTGTGCGTCGCGAATCAATGCGGAATGTGCGTCAACGGCCTTTGTATCGAGTGCGTTATTGGCGCCAGCACAAATACCAATACAGTTTTCTCCATCGTCGGCAACAAAAATGACAGCGCTTCCGGTGCTGGTTTTTGGTACCGACTGCACTGGTGTTGTGTTGATGCCGCTCTCCGAGAGCTCGATCAAGCGTTCACGACCGGCATTGTCGTCGCCGACACAAGCAATCAGTGATGTGCTGCCACCAAGACGCGCGCAAGCAAGTGCTTGGTTCGCGCCTTTGCCGCCGCCGTGAATCGCGAAGCGATCACCGGCCAGCGTTTCACCCGCTTTGGGGATACGTGGTGTGGTCAAGACATAGTCGACGTTCACGCTGCCAACGACAACAATTCTTCCGCTCACGAATCGTCGCTCTCGGTGTCACGTTTGCCGTCAATCTCGGTTAGTCGTTCGGCGAGATATTCCCCTGCCGTGTAGCGTTGCGATAGTCGCAATGACAGCTCCGGTGCGAGGAAAAAGGGCATTGAAATGCGTGAGATATTACCAACGCTGCCGCTTGGGTTGACGACGCGATGCGTCGTCGACGGGAGATAGCCATCGGTCATTTCTTGCAGCATATCGCCAGTGTTCACGATGATCTCGCCACTCTCGCCATGCAAGTCTAACCAGCTACCCTCTAACGTCTTGACTTGTAGGCCAGGCTCTAAAGCAACGGGCAGCAGCGTAATGAAGTTGATGTCTTCATGTGCGGCCGCTCGTACACTGCCAGCAGGTTCATCACCGGACAGAGGCGGGTAATGCAAAATGCGAAGTACGCTCGGCTCATCATCTAACACATTGGCAAGATTCACCGACGGATCGTTCAAACACCCTGCGGGTAATGCGGCTTGCAGCCATCCGAGCAGCAGCCTTCCGAGTGCGAGTGCTTGGCTTCGATATTCGATGACGTCGGCACGCAGTGTTTCTGGCATTGGGCCATCCGGTGCTGCGTGAAAGAACTCCTTAATATCTTTTACGTCTTGGCCCACAGCGCGCTCAGATACGGCCAATGAGAAGTAGCCATCCTGCCGACCATCGGGATGTCGCTCAATTTGATAGTTGAATTTGTCGTCGCTGGCAAAAAACGCACGCCACTCTCGATTGATTCGATGAAGAAGTGTGGCATCGACTGGGTGGTTGCCGAGAATAGCGAACCCCGTCTCGTGTATGGATGTCGCGAAGTTGCGCGCCGCATCGGGGTCGCGCATATCGACGCTCTGGACGTTCGGTCCTGACATGATCTAGTCCCTCTTTCGCATCATGATCGCTGCGATCACTAGCCCAAGCATGATGGCGTAACACCCGCTACTGAATCTCAGTACGGTCATGGTATCAAACGTCTCAGCGATTCTGCTCGTGACCCAGGGGCTAACTGCTGTGCCGCTGGTCGCGCCGAGCAGCAGCATAGAGACGAGGCGGGAAGTCGGACGTGGGATTTGTTCTGTTGCGAAGGATAAGGTGACTTTTAGGAAACCGAGATTCGCAATACCCCAGGACAGCGCCAACACAGGGAGCCAAACGGCGTTCGTCACGGACCACAATGCGACCGAGCCGGTCAGCGTACCGAATCCAGCCACCAACGCTAACCGCCGCGCACCGGTTTTGAGTACCAGCCAAGCGACAGCGATTTGCGCGATGAACATGCCCGTCCAAAAACGTTCAACCAGCGTGCCCGCCTCCGTCAGGGGCATGACGTTTTGGTCATCAAGATGGCTCGGCAGCCACCAGAGGATGCCGTACTGGCCAAGCGTGTACAAAAAGAGCGCAACAACACATAGCACCACGGTCGCCGGCCATTGTGAATCTATCCTTTCTGCTTCGACGTTCTGGCTTGGATAGCGACTACTGGCAGCCAAGACGACAATGGCGAACGCCACGATGGTCAGGCATGCGTAGCCGAAAGCCCAGTGCCAATTGTTTTTCAACGCATATCCAGCGAGGGCGGCACAGGCAATGCCGGCGACGCTAAAGGCACCGTCTGTCACAACCAACAGTGAGGCGCGTACCTTAGGTGTGTAACTCTGCGCGATCGTGAGCGCGGCAGCGGCAAGACCGACGCCACAGCCGAATCCGATGATGCCTAGTGCGACGGATATGATCAGCTGAATATCATTCCCGTTGAGTGATATCAGCGCTGCCGCGATCGCTGTGTAGACGCCGAGGAACACGGCGCGCAAGCCCAGTTTGTCCAACACAACGAGCGCGGCAACAGCACCGCCAAGGATACCGAACGTCAGCCAACTGAACAGCGCAGTTGCTTCAGAGACTTGCACACCAAGTGCTTCAGCCATCGGTGTTGAGATGATGCCAATCGGTGCCAACATGCCGGACATCAGGAAGTAGGCGAGAAAACTCGCCAACGTAATACGCGCACGATTATCCATCGACTATCCGATCATCCGTTTCCGCCAGCACTGAATTCTGCCACACTGCGATCTAACGTGAGTGGCATGAATCTTATGCAAAAAATTATTTTCGACACGGACCCCGGCATTGACGATGCGATGGCGATTCTGTTTGCCGAGGCCAGCCCCGAGATTGATCTACTTGGCATTACGACCATTCTCGGCAATGCGTCGATTGAGCTTACAACACGCAACGCATTGCATATTGTCGATACATTCGATATCGCAGCGCCGGTGTTTAGAGGGGCCGCTGCACCGCTATCAATGCCGGCAGGTGATCCGCCGACATTTGTCCATGGCGATGATGGACTCGGTAATATCTCTCCGCCGACGCCGTCGCGCGAGGTAAGTTCGATGACCGCGGCCGAGTATATTGTTGATACCGTCCAACGTTATCCCGGAGAGGTGACGTTGGTTGCCGTCGGTCGACTGACGAACCTTGCGCTAGCAATAGCTGCTGAACCGCGCATCGTCGATGCTGTCCGTCAGGTCGTGATCATGGGGGGTGCACTGGGCGGTGGTGGCCATCATGGCAACATCACAGCGTTCGCCGAAGCGAACATCTATGGTGACCCACATGCTGCCGACGCCGTGTTTTCAGCCGATTGGCCGGTCGTGATGGTCGGTCTGGATGTGACGATGCAGGTCATGATGGACGAGGCGCGCATGCAACGCATTCGCGATGCGGCCGATGACGCCGGCGATTTCGTCTATCGAATCTCTCGCTTCTATCAAGCCTTCTACACCGAGTCCGCGGGATTTGATGGATTCCCGGTGCACGACTCTTCAGCACTTGCCTATGTGATCGATCGAAGTTTATTTGAAACGCAGAAGGGCGCGCTTAGCGTCGTGCTTGACGGTGAGCGCATCGGACAGACTTCATTCGCCGAAACGGGTCGCGAACTGGCGAGTAGCGCATTCGGTGGTCGACCGCAGCAATTGGTGTGCACGGGCGTCAACGACACGGCGGTTTTGGACCTCTATGAACGAACGTTGATTGAGGGATTCGGTTGAATGTCGGCATCCGCAACTGAGACAAGCATCGCGCTACCGCGCGCTGTTGGCCGCGCCGAGGTCGAGTTCAAGCGCCGTGGCGATGAGACTGTGCTGGCATCGCTCTATCAACAGGGTTCTGCGAAGGTTCGCTTTCCGGCTGTCGATCAAGGTGATTTGCCGCAAGCGGTGTTACTCAACACCTCCGGCGGTTTGACCGATGGCGATCGTTATCTTGTGAAAGGCTGTTGGCGTTCTGGCACACGCGCCATCTTAACGACACAGGCTGCCGAGCGTATTTACAGGTCCCGGGGAGACGTCGCGGTTGTGGACTTCGAGTTGCACATTGGGTCAGAAGCGACGGCGGTGTTTCTACCGCAAGAGACGATCGTGTTCGACGGTGGGCGTTGTGCGCGCAACACGGCAATCCATGTTGATGCGAACGCACACCTGCTTGTCATGGACGCATTGGTGCTCGGTCGACATGCGATGGATGAGGTAGTGCGAACAGGTCGTTGGCTCGACTACTGGCAGATTTATCGTGACGGCCGTTTATCACTAACGGATCGGTTTGCGCTAGAGAGCGCTGATGATGATCTCACCAATCTTATCGCCAATCCGACAGTGCTCGGTGGTCGTGCGGCAGTCGCCACGGGGTTTGCCATGACGGATGCGGATCCTGGGTTACAAGCACGCGTCGTCGATGCACTGGCGTCGTGCGATGTTTTTGGTGGTGCGAGCCTTGTTGGTCATGTTGTTTGCTGGCGAATGGTGGCGGACGATGGCAATGCACTACGCCGTGCTTCCAATCAGCTTTTCGATGCCATAACCTCAAAGGCGCCGAAAGAGAGCCCGTTCGCGGCGATGCGCTTGCCGCGCGTGTTCTCGTGCTGAATGATACGGATGCGCACGCCAAGAGAAAAAATACGGCGCTGAATCGAGGAATGCGATGCAACTGACACCGAGAGAGAAAGATAAGTTACTGCTTGCGACGGCGGCCATGGTGGCGCGCCGGCGTCTCGAGAGAGGGGTGAAGCTGAACTACCCCGAGGCGATTGCATTGATTTCAGATTTTGTCGTTGAGGGTGCACGGGACGGTCGCAGTGTAGCCGAACTGATGCAGGCGGGGGCGGAGGTCCTGACGCGTGATCAAGTGATGGATGGCATCGCTGACATGATTCATGACGTCCAGGTCGAGGCAACTTTTCCGGATGGCACGAAGCTCGTGACTGTTCATCAACCGATCCGCTAACGGAGGGGTCAATGAAGCCAGGTGAAACTATTGTGGCCGATGGCGAGATCACGCTGAACGAGGGCGCTGAGACACGCACAATCACCGTCGCTAATACCGGCGATCGACCGGTACAGGTTGGTTCTCACTACCATTTTTTTGAGGTGAACCCGGGGCTTGATTTTGATCGAGAGCAGGCGCGGGGTTGGCGCTTGGATATTGCTGCGGGCACTGCCGTACGCTTTGAACCAGGACAATCACGCGATGTTACGTTGGTGCCGATTCGGGGCGAGCGTGTGATCTACGGATTTAATCAAGACGTCATGGGAGCGCTCGATGCCTGAAAAGATTTCGCGTGGGTCCTACGCGGCCATGTTTGGTCCGACGGTTGGCGACAAGGTAAGGCTTGCTGACACTGAGCTATTCGTTGAGGTCGAGAGTGACCACACTATTTACGGCGAAGAAGTGAAGTTTGGTGGCGGCAAAGTGATTCGCGATGGTATGGGGCAGTCGCAACTAGACCGAGATCAAGGTGCGGTCGATACCGTCATTACCAACGCGCTGATCGTCGACGTCACCGGCATCTACAAAGCAGACGTTGGTTTGCGGGACGGCCGCATTCACAAAATCGGCAAGGCAGGTAATCCCGACACGCAGCCGGGAGTGAACATTATTGTAGGCCCGACGACAGAGGCCATCGCCGGTGAGGGAAAGATCCTGACCGCGGGCGCGTTTGATGCGCATATCCACTTTATCTGCCCGCAGCAAATCGAAGAAGCGCTGATGTCTGGTGTCACGACGATGCTGGGTGGCGGCACAGGCCCGGCTACCGGCACCAATGCGACAACCTGTACACCCGGCGCATTTCATATTGGCCGAATGTTGCAAGCGGTTGACGCTTTCCCTGTGAATCTGGCGCTATCGGGCAAAGGCAACGCGTCATTGCCGGGCGCCCTGGAATCGCAGGTGCGTGCTGGTGCCTGCGCGATGAAGTTGCATGAGGATTGGGGTACGACGCCGGCCAGCATCGACTGTTGTCTATCAGTGGCTGATGCCATGGACGTACAGACGATGATCCACACCGACACATTGAATGAGTCCGGTTTCGTCGAAAACACAATCGCGGCGATCAAAGGTCGGACAATTCATGCGTTCCACACGGAAGGTGCCGGGGGCGGGCATGCGCCCGATATCATTCGTGTGTGTGGTTTACCCAATGTAATTCCATCATCGACGAATCCGACGCGACCTTTTACGGTGAATACCGTCGACGAACATCTCGATATGTTGATGGTTTGCCACCATCTCGATCCGCGGATTGCGGAGGATGTGGCGTTCGCTGAAAGTCGCATCCGACGCGAGACGATCGCCGCCGAAGATATCCTGCATGACATGGGGGCGTTTTCGATCATTGCTTCAGATTCACAGGCGATGGGGCGGGTCGGCGAAGTGCTGATCAGAACCTGGCAGACGGCGGATAAGATGAAGCGTCAGCGTGGTCGACTCAGCGATGAAACCGGTGCGAATGATAACTACCGCGTTCGCCGTTACATCGCGAAGTACACGATCAACCCAGCGATTGCACACGGCATGTCGGATCATATTGGCTCTATTGAAGAGGGTAAGCTCGCCGACCTGGTTTTGTGGTCGCCGGCCTTCTTCGGTGTGAAACCCGATCTTGTACTGAAGATGGGTAGTATCGCCGCGGCGCCGATGGGCGATCCGAATGCATCGATTCCGACACCGCAACCCGTGCATTATCGTCCGATGTTCGCATCGTTCGGCAAGTCGTTGACAGAGAGTTCAGTGACGTTTGTGTCGGGTGCTGCGCAGTCTGCGGGCGTTGGCGAAGCACTGGACCTTGCGAAGCAAACGCTAGCCGTTCGTAACACGCGCAATATCGGTAAGAAAGACATGGTGTTGAACGACTATTGCCCGGAAATCGATGTGAATCCCGAAACCTATGAAGTCCGCGCAGACGGTGAGCTGTTGACGTGTGAGCCCGCCGACGTGCTACCGATGGCGCAGCGCTACTTTCTGTTCTGATGTCGTTACCGAGGGCAATCTCTGTGCAAGCCGGCGAGACGCCGCCTTGCGATGAAACGGTGTCGCTGACGTTCCGCGACCGACATCGCAGACGTTTGTTGATGAAAAGCAGTCGAGGGCGCGAGTTTCTTCTCGATCTCGCGAAGGCCCAGGCGTTAGCGGATGGTGACGTGTTGGCGCTCGACGATGGTTCGTTTCTGCGTGTCGTGGCGCTTGATGAAGCAGTGATCGACATTACGGCGGATGATCCAGACACGTTGATCCGGATCGCTTGGCATTTGGGGAATCGACATCTACCGACGGTTGTTTCCGCTGCGCGTCTGCGTATTGCAGAGGATCATGTGATCGAAGAGATGGTCCAAGGACTCGGTGGTCAAACCGAGCGATTGCTCGCGCCGTTTCAACCCGAGGGCGGTGCTTATTCGCACGCGCACGATACGCATGACGGATGACGGTCTCTACAAATTAATGACCTGGCTATCGCCATCGTTTCCGGTTGGCGCGTATGCGTTTTCACACGGCATTGAGCGTGCTTGTGAGCTCGAGCTTGTGCACGATAGCGACTCTACCGCAGCCTGGATCGCGACGTTGCTTGCGTCCGGTTCTGGTCAAACCGATTTAGCATTGTTTTGCCTTGCCTATGATGCGTTCGGTGATGATGAGCAACTTGCTGACGTCATAGCGACTGCCGCGTCACTGTTTCCCAGTGCCGAGCTATCGACAGAATCCCTAGCGCAGGGCGAGGCGTTCATCCATACCTTGCTAACGTGTTGGCCTGCTCCTGGGCTTGATGTGCTCGCTGATGAAGATCGTGTGGCCTATCCGGTCGCCGTGGCGGTCGCCGCCGCCGCGCATGGTATCGATCGGGCGTCAGCGCTGTTGGCTTTCGCACACGCGTTCTCAGCGAATCTCGTCTCGGCAGCGATCCGGCTTGTGCCACTCGGGCAGACTGATGGGCAACACATCACGGCGATGTTGGCCGAACGTATGCCCGACGCGTTGTCTCGGGCCAATGCGACGACGCTCGATTCAGTTGCGAGTGCGACACTGATATCGGATATTTGCAGCATGCAGCATGAACACCAATACACGAGGCTATTTCGCTCATGAGTGATCACGGACCTTTACGTGTCGGCATCGGTGGCCCAGTCGGATCGGGTAAGACCGCTTTGACCGAAGCGCTGTGTCGCACCCTGCGCGAGGACTATTCTGTCGCGGTTATCACCAACGATATTTATACGCGTGAGGACGCTGAGTTTTTGACACGCTCCGGCGTTTTGTCGCCAGAACGGATCACCGGTGTCGAAACGGGTGGTTGCCCGCATACCGCGATTCGTGAGGATGCCTCGATGAATCTCGCAGCCGCGCGAAAGCTCTCGCGTGAATTCACGGATCTCGACCTGATCATCATCGAGTCGGGGGGCGACAATCTCGCGGCAACGTTTTCGCCAGAGCTCGCAGACATCACGCTATACGTTATCGATGTCTCTGCTGGCGATAAGATTCCGCGCAAAGGAGGACCCGGCATTACAAAGTCGGACCTCTTGATTATTAACAAGATTGACCTTGCGCCACTGGTTGGTGCGGACCTATCGGTAATGGACCGGGATGCCAAGAAGATGCGGGGTGAGCGTCCATTCGAGTTCACCAATATCAAAGCCGGCGAGGGCGTTGCGAAGGTTCGCGCGTTCATTGAGAAGACAGGCGGCTTGGCAGCATCATGAGCGGGGCAGCTCTCGACACGTTGTTTCTGGCCACTGAGTTCCAGCGCAATGGCTTTGTGGTCTTAGAAGATGCGGTTGATTCGCCGGCGCTCGAGAAGCTTCGCGCCGCTGCGGAGCGACTGGTTGATGATTTCGATATTGAGAAAAATCGAACGACGTTCTCCACCGACGACCGTGATGCCGGGCGTGATGAGTATTTCTTTGCATCGTCGGAGCAAGCGTCTTGTTTTCTTGAGGCAGGCGCACTTGATGACAACGGTGCGTTGATACGTGATAAGCATTTGGCGATCAACAAAATCGGTCATGCGATGCACGATCTTGACCCGGCGTTTGAGGCCTTCTGTCGACAGCCGATCTTTGGAGAGGCATTGCGTGCCGTTGGCTACAACACACCGTCGTTGTTCCAGACCATGTACATCTTCAAGCAACCCGGTATCGGCGGCGAAGTGCGCTGGCATCAGGACGCGAGTTATCTGATCGCGGGTGGTCGCGGTGTGACGGGTGTTTGGGTGGCGTTAGAAGACGCCGATCGCGACAACGGGTGTTTGTGGATGCAACCGCGACAACATCGGTCTCCGCTCCGTGAAATCTATGAAGTGGATTGGCAGTCACGCGAGGGCACGCTGCGCACACTCGACGATACGCCGTGGCGGCAGGATGGCATCGACGCGGTGC
>JBCAZE010000046.1:0-19264 GCA_039700805.1 Pseudomonadota bacterium
ATGACGCTTTGGCATCTGTGGCGGAGCAAATCCCGAGACGGCTTCGCGCAACTTCGCGCTAATTTGTGAGGGTTTGGACGTGCCGTTGTATAACCTAGCTTGCCGACATCCACTACGCCCAGACCAGCGGCGGGATGTTGCAGTACGGGTCACTGATGCACATTGCGAAGCGACGACCGCGTTACCGCATTATGTGAATGTCGTGTTCACTGACAATTGGTCCTTGCCGCCTGGCATCGATGTGAGCATTTTCGGGGGTGTGCGTATCGGTGGAACGAGGACACCCGAAGTGATCGAGACGCTAAAGCGCGCTCTGGTGGATGCTGTTGCAACCGGTATTGGTCAATCCAGCGACTCGGTGTCGATATCGACGATTGGTGTTCCAGCCAATTGGATTATTGAAGGCGGTGAAGTCATGCCCGATCCTGGTGATGAGCCAGGCGCGGCTGAGCTAATTGCAGCTCGTGAACTGGCCGAATGACCTATAGAGTGATCGCTAGTAAGTGACGTCGCGTTGCGCGCTATTGAATGGCACGTTGCCCTTCTGACAAGCGCCAGACCGATCTAAAGAAAAAAATCGTCAGCCGTTAACCCTTTTTCTCCTTTTCAACGTTTACCTCAGTGAAACCCATCAATATCACAGAGGTATTCGAACATGAAACATCGCTCTACGCTGATCGCCATCGGTGTCGCTATTGCGCTTGGTGCTTGCAGTAATTCATCCAATGTTGCCGTCGACGACGACTCGCAGACCCAGTCCGAGGAGGTATTGGAGGCCATCGATGTTGGCGGAACAGGCAATTATGATATGCCGCCTCCCGTCCTCTCCGAGCCGCTGGTGGTGAACGATGCGGTTGCCGAGTACGAGGTAGCGCGGCAACGCGCAGTTGCGTCGCAATCAGCACCGCAGTACGCAAAATCGATGGTCGTCGGTGATGCGATCGGCTACCTGCCTGTACCGCCGCCCTATGGATATCCGCCAGGGGCTGAGAATTACGCCGAGATCGATACCAACGGTGTTTTCGTCACGCGGGAAGTACCGGTCTCAACACTCAGCATTGACGTCGACACCGGAAGCTATTCAAACGTCAGGTCTTTGTTGAATCGCGGGCAACTGCCGCCTCGCGATGCGGTAAGGGTTGAGGAGATGATTAACTACTTCGACTACGACTACGGCGTGCCGGAAAAATTGGGTACGCCGTTCAGTGTTGAGCGGGAGATTGCGCCAGCACCTTGGAATCCTGACAATCGGCTGCTCAAGATCGGCATCAAAGGCTATGTGCCGGACGATGTGGATGAGATGGCAGCGAATCTCGTTTTCTTAATCGACGTATCCGGTTCGATGGCGAGTCCAGACAAGCTCGGTCTTCTGAAAACCGCATTGAAGCAACTGACGGGTCAACTCGATGGAAACGACAGCGTCTCTATCGTTGTCTACGCCGGCGCATCCGGTGTCGTCTTGCCGCCCACCTCCGGTGATAACCGAGCAGAGATCAACGCTGCGTTAGCACGCCTGCAAGCGGGTGGGTCAACAAACGGGGAGGCTGGCATCACACTCGCCTACGAGATGGCGAGACAGGCGTTCAAACCCACTGGTGTTAACCGCGTGCTGCTAGCCACCGATGGTGACTTCAATGTAGGAACAACTGATCTCGATGCGCTTAAAGATCTTATCGAGTCTCAGCGTGAGAGCGGTATTGCACTGACGACGCTAGGTTTCGGTCGTGGAAACTACAATGATGCACTGATGGAGCAGCTGGCTGATATCGGTAATGGCAATCACGCTTACATTGACACACCGCACGAAGCGCGAAAAGTTTTGGTCGATGAGCTTGCGGCCACAATGATGACGATCGCCAAGGACGTTAAGATCCAGATTGAATTCAACCCCTCTGTCGTGTCCGAGTATCGACTGATCGGATACGAGAATCGTCTACTTGATCGTGAGGACTTTAACAACGACAAAGTTGACGCCGGTGAGATCGGCGCGGGCCATACCGTTACGGCGATCTATGAATTGACAATGACGGATAGCGGGAAGGGATTGATCGATCCGTTGCGTTACCAATCGTCATCTCAGCAGAAAACTAATCAAAGCGAGCTAGGCTTTCTGAAAATGCGCTATAAGCAACCGGATGGCGATCGGAGCCAGCTGCTGACCTGGGTGATTGATAGAGATGAAGTCTCTGACGATCTTGCTGAGACCAGCAAGGACATGCGGTTCGCAGTCGCTGTCGCGGCGTTTGGTCAGCGGTTGCGCGGGGGCGGGCATCTCAGTGAGTTCGGTTTTGATGCGATTCACGAGATGGCGCGCAGTGCGCGGGGCGATGACCCATTTGGGCGCCGTGCAGAGTTCGCCGCATTGGTGAGATTGGCTGATGCGCTCGACCCTGCCAGCACGGCGACTGTTGGCCACAATGTCACCGACTAGCAGGAACGTAGAGATTGCGCATATTGAAGACTAGACTGTAGGCATGGATGCCACTGTCTCCGATCAATCGTTGATGCTGCGTTATCAGGCAGGCGATGCCGATGCGTTCGAGATGTTGTACGCACGGCATCGCGACAGCCTGTTTCGGTTCTTGCGGCGTCAGTGCGAAAGCGACGCTGTCGCAGAGGAGCTTTTTCAGGATGTTTGGTTGGGACTGATACGTGGCCGGTCCAATTACAAGCCCGATGCGACTTTTCGCACCTTTGTTTATCGTGCGGCGCGCAACCGGCTCATCGATCACTATCGCAAGAGTGGCCGACGTGGCACGCTATCCGCGGTCGTCGAGTCAGATGCGACGGAAGTGGTTGACGAGGCACCGGTCGGCCCTGAGGAAGTAGCAATTGGTGAGCAGGCGCTTCAGCAGTTTTCGCTTGCGCTCGCAGCGTTGCCTGAGGAGCAGAAGACGGTGTTCTTGATGTTCAAGGAATCTGGAATGAGCCTGGCTGAGGTAGCGACAACAATGGAAGCGACAATCGAAGCAACCAAGAGTCGTTTGCGCTATGCCGTGACTAAACTTCGCACCGCGCTGGATGGTGGTCAGAATGACGAATGACGGCACCAAAGAGAAGATGAACGACAAGCGCGTCGATACCGCATACGATCAATTGCCGGGCGCAACGCCAAGTGCTCACATCGACGCGAAGATCTTGGCGGCGGCACGCGATGCAGTTGCGGGTGACGACAATCATCCGAATGTCGGGTTGTCTCGTTACCGCTGGATTGGCCTTGCTGCAACGGTCGTACTCGCAATTGGGGTTCTACTCAATATTCCGGGAATGCCATTGGCACCAACAACACAGAGCAGCGCGGAGACAGCGGATCTCGATACCGTTAGCGAAGACGATGCAATCGTCGTTACTGCCGATGCCCGTCAACCAGCCTCTCTTGAAGCCTACGATGCGGTTACGCCAGAGGCGAATCGTGTTAGCCAAGAAGTCGGCCTCGAGCGTCGACGACGTCCATTGCCACCACCAGACGCGATCGATAGGACGGCGGGATTCGAAGCGCCGGAACCTGTCGCCGATACAGAGCTTGAAATGCTTGTATCCGCGCCGGCCATTCCAGCGGAGACGATGAATGGCGCACAGCAGATGACGGTATTGGAGCTGGAGGAGGTTTCCGAAGAGTCATTGGAAGCGCTCAAATCCTCAGCATCTAGTCGTGAGTCGGCAAGATCTAGAGCCGCCACCGTGGCCGAGAACGAGATCGAGTCCATCGACAGTTTGGTGGATAAAGTCGTTGACCTCTGGCAGGACGGGAAAGAGCACGAAGCGGTGCTCATGTACCGCAGCCTCGTGAAAGCAAATCCCGATGTTGAGTTTGCGACTTACGAGGCCCAGTTCCCGAAAGATCTTTTGGCAGCACTAGCGGAGCAGACGAAGCCGGCCGAGTCGCCATAGAAACATCCATCTTGTTGCGGATTTTGATCATTGTTTGCGTCGTCTAGACCAAATAAGGTCGTTCGCGATCAGTGTCGACAATTCACCCAAGTCCGTAACGACGGATGCGAGTCGCGAGACACGAACGGTCAATTTGGCCATCTCCGACCATAACAGTGAACCCGTATCCAGCATTGCATTGAATCGTTTGACCTGGTTCTCAGTTCAGCGATAGCGGGCTGGTTTCGAGCGGTTTCGGTTGTTACAAAACAGCGTCGAAAGAAACCGGGAGTTATCCGGTCACATGAGCGCGGCTGATCACATTGGGGTACCAGTCGGCGTTGAGTACGTTTTGTTAGTGTCCCGACAGGGGGGAATACTTCGCGTGCTGCAAGCGCCGGCAGACGAAACAGGGAAGGCGGGGTCCATTGCGGATCTCTGGTCGGCGCCTGTTGTCGTTGCTGCGCAAAAAGCCATTCGCACCACATTGACCGCGCGACAAACGCGTATCTGCAATGTGACAGATGACGAGAATCATATCGCTTGGCAACTGACGACAGTGGCGCAGGGCCCCGACCGCGTTATGTTGATTGTCGCAGACGTGCAGGGCGGGCATGAGCAAGTCGAAGTGCTGAAGACGCTCGCGTACCACGATACCGTGACCGGGTTGCCTAACATCAATAAGGTGCGTTTGGCGCTCGACCAAGTCTTACCGGTGCGCCTCCGGCAAGAGGGCCGCGCAGCCGTGTTGTGCTTGCAGATTGACAGCACCGATGGTGCATTTTCTCGGCTGTCGAATGCGCACAGCGACGACGTGATTCGCGTGCTGGCCGGGCGTCTTGAAGCGCAGGTTAGAGCCGGGGAGCTTGATGACCCGGAAGACCTCAGTCGCTCATCATTGATCGCAAGAATTGATTTCAACCGTTTCTGTATTGTCTTGCCGGAGATTGAGGGCGGAGACGATGCCGAGGCGGTGGCGAGGCGAATCCGTGAGGTCGCCGAAACACCTTTAGCGACACCAACAGGCAGTGTCGTCTTTGAGCCGTGCGTAGGCATCGCGTTGTTTCCGCAAGACGGAATCGACGCTGATGCATTGCTCGCCAGTGCCCAAACAGCAATGGAGGATGCACGCAGCCTAGGCACGGAGTCGTTCCGCATGCACTCAGGGACGGTTCGGTTGCGGGCGTTGCATCGTCAGGACCTATCCAGCGAGTTACGAGCGGCACTCCAGAGTGATCGGTACTCGCTGAGATACCTGCCTATTTTTACCAGTGCTGACGAGCAAACCGAGGCACTAGAGGCGCTTCTGCAATGGCCAGCTGAACTCAATCACAGTCATTCCGCGGCGGAACTTATCAGTGTTGCTACCCGCACCGGTGTTATGCCAGCGATCAGTGAGTGGATTCTCGACAAAGCCGGAGAGGAATTCGCCTGGCTTAAATCGTCGAGTCAACGTGAGATGACGTTAGCGTTGAATGTCTCCCAACACGAGTATTCTGATAAGAAGTTTCCTACACTATTGGCTAGCAGTCTTGGTAAATGGCAATTGCCGCCGGGCAGTGTGAGTGTTGAGGTCAGCGAGGCGACACTGGCACGGGATCTGCGTGCTGATTACTCGACGACAGATACCTTACGAGACTTAGGCGTCAACATTACTGTTGAGCAATTTGGATCAGGGCGTTTCTCTTTTCAAACGCTGGCAAGTGAAAAAGTTGATGCCGTGAAGCTTGATCGGATATTGCTGGCGCGCGCTGCGGAATCACCATTGGCGCACAAAATGCTAGTGGCTGCCGTGGCGTTAGCCAATGCGATGAACTTACGGGTCATTGCGACCGGACTTGAGACCCCTGAACTTGTCGAAATTGCACGCTCACTAGGCGTCGATGCGATGCAAGGGTTTCATTTTGGAAAGCCGCATCCCATCGATACGTTTGTCACTCAAACGGGATTGCCCGAGAGCCATCTTGCCGGCGGTGAGGCGAGTTGATGACCGGCGATCACAGCAAAACACCATCAGTGAACGACGACGCTTTATCAGACATCAAGGTTCAGATGTTCTTGAAGTCGTCCCGAGATGCGGAATGGGCGCGGCGATGGTTTTCGCGATTTCCGATGCGATTCGAGTTGACGGATCATAAAAACAGCAAAGACGCGTTTTCCTCTAACGCGGATATTCTTGTGATAGATGCCGCATTGAAAGACTCAGACGGCGAGTTCGTTTTGGAGAAAATCGCAAGCCAACGTTCGGGTCACTGGATTGTTGCGCTATGCAGCGGCAAGCGACAAATTGAGCGTGCACGACTGTTGGACAGCGTTGACGTGCTAAGAAAGCCTTTCGAATGGCAATTCTTGGCACAACGTTGCTATTGGCAGGCGGAGCGTATCGTGCTGGCCCAGCAGAATCGCCAACAAGCGAATGCACTCATGGAAGCGGAAGGTGTGATCTCGAATCAGAAGTCACATTTCAAGAAGCAGGAACACTACGAGACAGTCACCGGCTTGCCGAGTCGCAAACGATTCACACAATTGGTGGAACGCGGTATGTCGACGGTTGCTACCGGTCATGGGTCTCTAGCCACGATCGCGGTCGGGTTTGCACGCATCAGTCTCATCGTCGAAGCAATGGGACAAGCGCATGCCGACAAACTTGTGGCCGGTATCTCCGATCGTCTCACGCAGTGCTTGACTGAAGTCTGCGCTGACAATAGTGCCGCTGACGGCATGCGTACGGCAGTCGTTGCACACCTTGGACCCGCGCAATTTGGCGTAATGCTGACATGGGCAGAAGATGATCGCTTTTTGGATGTCGTCTTGAGCCGGTTAACGAAAGCGTTGTCACAGCCGGTTGGCGCTGACGATCAGTCCATTTTCCTATCTTCTTGTCTTGGCGTAAGTACGTTTCCTCAAGATGCAGACAGTGCAGACAGCCTGCTTCAACGCGCAGACAACGCTTTGCGCAAGGCACAAGAGCAGGGTGGCGGTATCTGTTTTCATGATGCAAAGGCGGATGCGGCAGCAACTCGCAAGCTAGACATTGAGCATGCGTTGGCGCTCGCAATCGATGGCGAGCAATTGACGCTGGCGTTTCAGCCGATCGAGTCGGCAACCAGTGGTGACTCACCCGTGATTGAGGCGTTAATTCGATGGGATTGGGCACAAGAGAACGGGATTACGACCGAGGAGTTCGTGGGCATCGCTGAAGAGTCAGCGCTGATCGTGCGCCTTGGACAGTTCGTGATCGACGCTGCGTGCGCCCAACTGCGGCGCTGGCGCAGGGCAGGGTTTTCTGTCCAGCGTATTTGTGTCAACGCCGCCAAAGCGGAACTTTCCTCTGAAGGCTATTGCGAGTACATCGACGAGACGCTCAAACGCCATGGTTTGGCTGCGGCAGACCTTGAGCTTGAGCTCAGTGAGCGTGGTGTCTTGTCGGCTGGTCATGGAATTACCGAGCGTATCAAACGACTCCGCGAACTCGGCGTCAGAATCTCTATCGATGATTTCGGAACGGGTGACGCAGCGATCGCCTACCTCAAAAACCTGCCGGCCAATGTGCTTAAGATCGACCGGTCCTACATCGCCGGTATTCCAGACAACGGCCAAGATGTTGCATTGACATCAGGAATGATGGCGCTGGGTCAAGCGATGGGACTCGATGTCGTTGTTGAAGGCGTTGAGACACAGGCGCAATACGAGCTGCTGGTATCGATGGGCTGCGATGGGCTGCAGGGCTATCACATTTGCCGTCCACAATCGGCCACGCTTCTTGAAGAACACTATCTCAGTGCCTTGTCAGCAAGGACAGGTAACGCCGCGGTTTAACCGAGTCGTTATGTGACCTAGGTCACAAAATTCCCCCGACTGTCGCCAAAGACCGTCACCGCCAAAAAGTTGCCGCCTGTGTGTAATGACGTCATAGGAAGGCAAGCGCGTAGTCGCGCCATTAACAACAAAAGGCGATAGTTAATGAATTGGGGAAACTTCACACAGAATACCGCTCTGGCGATCGTTGCAGCGCTGACCTTGGGTTATTTCACCCCGGCAGCTAGCGCAACCGAGACCCAGTCGGAGCTGCCGCCAATGATCTTCAGCCACTTGGGTGTGGATCAGGGGTTGTCGCAGAGCAATGTGCTGGTGGTGCATCAAGATGCCACAGGCATCATGTGGCTCGGCACTGAAAACGGACTGAACAGCTACGATGGTTATCGTTTCGAGCAGTATCGACGTGAGCGTGGCAACCCTTCTGCCTTGTACAACGATTTCATTTTCGATATCGCGGAAACCGCAGATGGCGCGCTTTGGATTGCGACCAACGGCGGTGGCCTGGCGCGATTTGATCGTGAGACGAAGTCATTCACGACGTACCTACATGATGCCGCTGACAAAGCGAGTATCGGCAGCAACAGTATTCGCCGTCTCGCAGTTGCTCCGGACGGTGCCCTCTACATCGCGACCTCTGACGCCGGACTATACCGGTTTGATATTGCCACTGAGTCTTTTGAGTCGATTGCACTAGTAGCCGGTACTGGTAACAGCAATAAGCTGTTTGAGCTTTACATTGATGCGCGTGAGCGTCTCTGGGTCGGTGGTGACCACGGGTTGTCGCGCATCGATCTTAAGTCAGGACTGACACGTTCATGGCAACACAACGCAGATAATGCAGATACCCTCTCGAAAGGCAGCGTGCGTGCTGTCTTGCAGGATGCGTTTGGCAGCATTTGGGTGGGTACCTACGGAGGCGGTCTGGATCGCCTATCGGCAGATGAAACATCCTTTGAGCACTTTCGCGCCGACAAAACCGATGCGACATCGATCAGCGGCAACCGTATCACGAGTATCCTCGAGGACAACGAGCGTCGCCTATGGGTTGGCACGACAAGCGGCTTGAGTCTTCTCGATCGCGTGACGGGCAAGGCGACCCAGTTCACCAACAATCCACTCGAGACTGCATCGTTGAGTGGCGATCGTGTGACGTCTCTTTACGAAGATCGCAGCGGTCTGCTTTGGGTCGGTACGCAGACTCAAGGTGTTAACACGTGGAACCCACGCACTTGGGGATTCGGTCTTGATCAAGCGAAAACACTGACAGCGGATCAACAACGCAGTCCGAACGTCACCTCATTCGCAACAGATAACAGCGGTCGACTGTGGCTCGGCACGTTCGGTGATGGTCTGCATGCGATCCAAAGAAACGGCGGCGAAACACTGCACTACACCAGTCGTGCAGAGGCGCCTTACAAGATTGCTGACGACCGTGTCATGAGTTTGTTGCACGACCGCGACGGCGCGATCTGGATCGGTACGATGCGCAGCGGCCTGGTTCGTCTCGATCCTGTCACCGGCGAGCAGGTGACCTATCGCCACGATCGCAATGATGCAAACAGCCTCGCGTCGGATGGCATCGTATCGCTGCTGCAAGATAGCGCGGGTCGTATTTGGGTCGGTACTTATGGCGGTGGCATCAGTCGACTCGATTCTGCCAATGGAACATTTACGAATTTCGTGCATGATGCGGCCAACGACTACTCATTGAGCGGTAATCGTGTGATGGCCTTCGCTGAAGATCCTTCTGGCATGATGTGGATCGGCACTGAAGGCGCTGGCCTGAACCTATTCAACCCGGTCACGGGGAACTTCCACCGCTTCGCGCATCATCCGAATGACCTGACCACACTGGCGGGAGATACGGTTTATGCGATCAACGTTGATGGCAAGGGGACCGTATGGGTCGGTACGCGTAGCGGGGGTCTTGACCGTGTCGTTGGCGATATTCGTACGCCGGAGTCAGTCACCTTCGCTAACATCTCGCAGACAGATGGTCTGGCTAACGATGTTGTTTATGGCATCCAATTCGACCAGGCGGGTTGGCTGTGGGTTAGCACGAACTATGGTCTGACGCGTTACAACCCAGAAACGGGCGAGTTCCGAAATCTCGAGCGTAGAGATGGACTACAGTCCAATGAGTTCAATTTTGGTGCCCACGCGCGTAGCGCTTCTGGTGAGTTGTTCTTTGGCGGTCACAGAGGGTACAACGCGTTCCAGCCTGGCGCGATTGAGTCGAACAGCGTCGCACCGCTTATCGCACTGACCGGATTTTTCAACGGCAACGATTCGGTTCGCTCCGATCTACCGGTCGACGATAACGGCACGGTAACGGTCGATTGGAATCAGAAGGACGTCGCGTTTGAATTCGCAGCGCTAGATTTCACGTCACCTGAGCGCAATCAGTATCAATACAAACTAATCGGTCGTGATGAGCATTGGGTCGATCTCGGCTACAACCGGCGTGTCACGTATACGGGTCTTGAGAAAGGCGAATATACGCTGCTGGTTCGTGCGGCTAACAGTGACGGTGTATGGAGCGAGAAGTCCATTTCTTTGCCCATCATGGTGTTACCGGCGCCTTGGGAAACGTGGTGGGCCTATACGCTTTATGCGTTGCTTGGTCTGGCGGCTATCGCGACAGCGTTTCGTGTGCACCGTACCCGTCTGGCACGTGAGTCTGCATACAGCGCACGACTTGAACAGGAAGTGCAGCAACGGACAGAGAGTCTGCAGGAGAGTAACTCCGAGCTACAGAACCTCAACACGAGACTCCAAGAAAGCAGCCTCAGCGATCCGCTGACCGGCCTGCGGAACCGACGTTACGTTTTCGAGGAAGTGTCACGCGACATCGAAGCAATTCAGCGTCGCTACAACGAGCTGGATGTTGACGAAGCACGTTACGAGACGGCCGAGCTTGTGTTCATGATGATCGACCTGGACAACTTCAAGCCGATCAACGACACCTACGGTCACGCGGCTGGCGACGAAATGTTGCTGCAGATTCGCGACATTCTTCTGAAGATCTGCCGTAAATCAGACGCGGTGGTTCGCTGGGGCGGTGACGAATTTGTCGTGATTGCCAAGCAGAGCAAGGCTCAGGAATCGGAGGCGCTCGCCGAGCGTATTCGCGAGTCGATCGAAACACATCAATTTAAGTTGGAAGACGGCGTCGTCGCGCGTACGACGTGTTCGATCGGTTTTGTTGCGTATCCGTTGTTCCATAACCAGCAGGAAGCATCGAGCCTCGATCACATGATTTGTGTGGCGGACGGTTTGATGTATGAAGCCAAGCGCCAGCGCAATGCGTGGGTCGGCATGTTGTCTGCAGACAGTGCGGTCACCAGCGAGAACTTTAATCACAAGGCAATCGAGGCGACCTCGATTCTGTTCCGCGCCAAGCGTGCAAGAAACGTGGATCGCGGGGCGAGGCCGAAGGAGCCCAATGCGGCGCCAAAAGTAGTGAATCTACTGGAGGCGGGCTCATGAAGATTTTTAGACCAATTAACAACAGACAAACGAACGACAACAACAACGAACGAAAGAACGAAAACACTATTGAGGCAACCGTCATGGTTAACAGGACACTAAAACGCACAACAGCGCTGGCACTAGCAATAGGATTTGCTTTCAGCCAGGCACCGGTCGGCAGCGACTCGATTGAGTCGGCTAAAACGGCATTGAATGGGACCGATGCCGTCACGCTAACGCTTGCCGCACCGATGGTGGATGGCCAACGGGTGCTCACTTCAGATGTTGTCAGCTACGATGCACAGGTCGTTTCGTTAACCGATGACAGCCAACACTTCTCGGCTGTTGCTGCGACACGCACGACGCCAGGAGCAGATGTTGCGGCCAAGACGATTGCCGAGTCTTCACATCCTCTCGAGCGCGATGCCGTCAGTACACTGACAGCGGCGCAGCGTGTTTCTGTCGCTTCCGTAAAAATGAGCGCGCCCGTGCTTCGCCTCGCAGAGCAAGGCGGCAATGAGCTCGTCGATTTGATGGTGCGCTATGAGCAGCATCCTGAAATGTTCGACGACGACCGTGTGGCAGCGCTCGGCGGTGAGGTGTTGCGCAGTTACGAGAGCTTTGAGATGCGTGCGATTCGCTTGCCGGCGAGTGCGATCGTCGAGCTCGCGTTGGAGGATAGCGTCGACTGGTTGTCTGAAGATGGCAACGTGATGTCGACATCAATTGCGTCACGTCAAGCAGCGAATCTGCCGTCTTTCCAGTCGGCAAATCGCGGCTACAACGGTAACGGGATCGGCGTCGCTGTTGTCGATACAGGCGTCGACGTCAGCGGTGATCTTGAGGCAGGCATCGTGCAGTTCGATTTCTCCGGCGGTAAGGTCCCGACCGCTTTCGGCGGTGGATTTTCGCAGAGCAGCGCGCGGATCGATGAATATGGGCACGGTACACACGTGGCTGCCATTATCGCAGCGCGTGCCTCGAATACGGGCCTCGCTGAGGGTACTGCAACCGGCGCTAAGATCATCTCCCTGAAAGTTCTGGACAAGAACGGCAAAGGTTCCGCCTCCGATGTCGTCGCAGCGATGGACTGGGTGCTAGCGAATCGCCACATGCATAACATTCGAGTCGTGAATCTATCTCTCGGCATGGGAGTCCAAGAATCGGCTACGACAGATCCAATGGTGCTGGCAGCTGAGCGTCTTTGGGATGCGGGCATTGTCGTCGTCGCGGCAGCAGGTAACGATGGCTACCGGGGCAATATGACGATCAACAGCCCGGGTAACTCCCGAAAAGTGATCACGGTCGGTTCGGTCACTGATTCTGGTACCGGCACGTTCCACGGTGATGACTATGTCTCGAGCTTTTCATCGATGGGTCCGACGGTTGGTGATCTCGTCTTGAAGCCCGACCTTCTGGCGCCGGGCAACAAGATTGTTGCGGTTAATCGCGCGACGTCGGAGCTTGTGCGCGTGCTGCCGAGCGGCCGGATTAAAGGCTGCAACGGCAGCGGCTGCGGTGAGGTTTATCTCGAAATGTCGGGTACTAGCATGTCCGCTCCCATGGTTAGTGCCGCGGTAGCGCGGATGCTGCAACGCAATCCGAATCTAACCCCGTCAACGATCAAGGCGCGGTTGATGCGTACCGCACGTAAGCTCAGCGATGAGCCTACAGCTGCGGGCGCTGGTGTCTTGGATGTGGATCGTGCGATGAATGCGGGTGGGCATGTCCATGGGCAAGCACTGTCGCCGCTGATGGTCCGTGATGACGCCACGGGCGACATCTACATCGAAGACACGGGCTCACTATGGGGCAGCGGCTACTGGGCATCAGGCTACATCTACAGCGGCGGCTTCGACTGGGCGGAGGGTGTTGCACCAAATACGCTTGGCGACTTGTCTGCCAACGGATTCCTGTGGACGGACAGTGGTGTTTGGTCACGCGGCTTCATGTGGACTGATGAGGACACTGGCACTGGCGGTAGTGTGTGGTCACGTGGTTTCATGTGGACAGACGAAGACGGTGGCACCGGCGCACGTTCGCTGATGGAAAATGACGGGGGAGTTGTACGGATCAACGACGATCCGTAGACGCTGAAATTGGCACAGCGCTGGCCACTCGGCTGGCGCTGTGTTGTTTCGCAGACAGGGAAAATGCTATTATTCAGCAACAGTCGCGAGCTCCCTGGAGGCAAACCCCTCACAAAGTAGCGCGTCACGTCGGGACTCTTTGGATTTTACGGCGACCAGTGAAGCCCCTCAGGGGCTTTTTGTTTGTCTGGATCATCGTTAACGCGCGTGAGTCCGACAGGTTAGAAATGGGCTTTAGGCCCATTTTTTGGTTTTTGGAATAGGAAAGACGACATGTTGGGTGCGGCGATTGAAACTCTCCTTACTCCAGTCGTTGAGCGTCTTGGGTTCGAGCTCGTAGATCTCGAGTTTAAGGGCGGTGGTGGTAGTTCGGTGCTACAGGTCTTTATTGATGGGCCTAATGGCATCACGCTAGATGACTGCGCAATGGTGAGTCAGCATGTGAGTGCGATTCTCGACGTTGAGGATCCCATTCCGGGGGAGTACAACCTCGAGATCTCATCGCCAGGTCTGGATCGGCCGTTGCGTCGGGAAGCACATTTCGAGAAATATGCTGGCGCAGAGATCAAGGTCAAGATGCGCAAGGGTTATGTCGGGAAGCTGCGTTTGAAAGGCATCCTGAATGGGCTGGATGACAGCCACGTAGTTTTGGTGGTCGGCGACGAAGAGTTGCGGTTGCCGATGGATAAAATTGAATCAGCAAGACTGGTGCCGGAATTGTGATCGGCCCTATCAGTCAGAAGAGCTAAGGTTATGAGCAAAGAGATGTTGATGGTGATCGAGGCGGTCTCAAACGAGAAGGGTGTCGAGCGCGAAATCATTTTTGAAGCGATGGAAGCGGCGCTGGCTTCGGCAACGCGCAAGCGGCATGGCGAAGATATCGACGTACGTGTCGCGATCGACCGCGAGACCGGTGAGTACGACACGTTCCGACGTTGGAAAGTGTTTGCTGATGATTCGACGGAACTCGAAACACCGGACAGCGAGCTGCGGATGATTGATGCGGTTGATATCAATCCAGACGCCGAGGTCGATGGGTATGTCGAAGTGCCGATCGAGTCGGTTGAGTTTGGTCGTATTGCCGCGCAAACGGCGAAGCAGGTCATTGTTCAGCGCGTCCGTGAAGCTGAGCGTCAGAAGATTGTCGAGGAGTTCGAGGATCGCGCCGGTGAGATGTTGAGTGGTCTCGTGAAGCGCGTCGACCGCAATGGCGTCTACGTCGACCTTGGCGGCACAGCCGAGGGCTTCATTCCGCGTGAGAACATGCTCCCGCGTGAGCCGGTCCGGCCGCAAGATCGCATCAAAGCGCGGTTGGTGGATGTCCGATCCGAACCACGCGGTCCACAGCTGTTTATGAGCCGCACGGCCCCTGAGTTTTTGATCGATTTGTTCAAGCTTGAGGTGCCTGAAGTCGGTCAGGGCATGATCGAGATTCTTGGTGCGGCCCGCGATCCGGGATTGCGCGCGAAAATTGCGGTGAAGAGCAACGACAATCGTATCGATCCAGTCGGCGCTTGTGTTGGCATGCGCGGTTCTCGCGTTCAAGCCGTTTCGAACGAGCTGGCAGGCGAGCGCGTGGATATCATTCTCTGGGATGAAAACCCCGCTCAGTTTGTCGTGAACGCGATGTCGCCGGCTGAGGTGGTTTCGATCGTTGTTGATGAAGACAAGCACAGCATGGACATCGCTGTAGATGAAGACAAATTGTCTCAAGCGATCGGACGTGGCGGGCAGAACATCCGACTAGCGAGTGAGCTCTCTGGCTGGGAGCTGAACGTTATGACGGAAGCGGACGCCGAGGCTAAGAGCGAAGCCGAGATGCGCGAGCTATCTGAAGTCTTCATGAAGCAGCTGGATGTCGATGGCGAGATCGCGATGATCTTGGTTCAAGAGGGATTCTCAACGATCGAGGAAGTGGCATACGTACCGGCTTCAGAGCTTGCGGCGATCGAGGAATTCGATGAAGACATGGTCGATGAGCTGCGTAATCGTGCCCGCGACGTCTTGCTGACACAGGCGATCGCGTCGGAAGAAGTGGTCGAGCAGGCAGCGCCGGCAGCGGACATGTTTGACGTGGATGGCATGACCGATGAGCTTGCGGCTGCACTGGCGGCGAAAGGCATCTCGACGCGTGATGATCTCGCGGAGCAAGCGACAGACGATCTGCTCGAGCTTATCGAGATGGAAGAAGCGGATGCGGCCAAGCTGATCATGGCGGCGCGCGCACACTGGTTTGAAGAAGAGCAGGCCTAACACCTGCAGCGTGTTACACGCGGAGAGAAATACATGGCTGATGTAACAGTCTCACAATTTGCCGAAGTCTTGAAAGTGCCCGTCGAGAAGCTGCTGGAGCAGCTCGGAGAGGCGGGTATCGAGGTTTCGGGCGCTGATGACAAAATCAGCGATGACGCAAAAATGGAGCTGCTGAGCCATCTTCGCCGGTCACACGGCAAGGATGAGGGCAAGCTTGCCGGTGCGCCACGAAAGATCACGTTGAAGCGTAAATCGCAATCCGAGTTGCGGATGTCTGGCGGCAAAGGTAGCGCTCGGACAGTAGCGGTCGAGGTGCGAAAGAAGCGTACCTACGTGAAACGCGATGTGCTCGAGGAGCAGGCAAAGGCGCAGCAAGCGGAGCTTGATGAGGCTAAGCGCGAACGTGAAGCTGAGGAAGCGAAACGCAAAGCGGAGCAAGAAGCCGCTGAGAAGCGTGCGGTCGAAGAGCGGGAGCGGGAGCAGCGTGAGGCCGAAGAGGATGCACGTAAGCGTGCCGATGAGGCTGCCAAGCGCAAGCTCGAGGCCGAGTTGGCAGAGCAGCAGCGCCGCAAGGAACAAGAGGCGCGGGAACGTGCCGCTCGCGAAGAGAAGAAAGAGAAAACGCGTTACGGTCGCAAGGAACTCAAGGTTTCTGACGACAAGCGAGGCACACGCAAACGCAAACGGCCTGCACCGCGTCGTCGCCCAGGTAACGTCAATGTGGACTCGCAGCATGGCTTCGAGAAGCCGACGGCGCCCGTCGTACGTGATGTCGAGATCCCAGAGACCATCTCGGTCGGCGAGTTGGCACAACGCATGGCGGTCAAAGCCAATGAGGTCATTAAGGCGCTCATGGGTATGGGCGCGATGGTGACCATCAACCAAGTGATCGATCAAGATACGGCGACGCTCGTGGTCGAAGAGCTCGGGCACAACGCTGTCCCAATGACCGAGAGTTCTGTCGACGACGAATTGCTCGCAACGGTTGCGGAGTCCGCCGGCGACCAAACGTTACGCCCACCGGTGGTTACCATCATGGGTCACGTTGATCACGGTAAGACTTCGCTGCTCGACTATATCCGAGCGTCGCGCGTGGCGGCCGGCGAGGCCGGTGGCATTACGCAACACATCGGTGCGTATCGCGTCTCGACAGAGAATGGCGTGGTATGTTTCCTCGACACACCGGGTCACGCGGCATTTACATCGATGCGTGCACGCGGTGCTCAGGCGACCGATATTGTGATTCTCGTCGTTGCGGCGGATGACGGTGTCATGCCGCAAACGATCGAGGCAATCCAGCACTCCAAAGCAGCGGGTGTCCCGATCGTTGTCGCGGTCAACAAGATCGATCGTGAAAACGCCGATCCAGAGCGCGTGCGCAATGAGCTGTCTCAACACGAAGTCATCCCTGAAGAATGGGGTGGTGATACCCAGTTCGTTAACGTCTCTGCGCTCAAAGGCACTGGTATTGATGCCCTTCTTGAAGCGGTCTTGCTGCAAGCGGAAGTGATGGATCTAAAAGCGGTCCATGAAGGCGACGCGCGCGGTGTCGTGGTTGAAGGTAGTCTTGAGAAAGGTCGGGGTGCGGTCGCGACGGTTCTGGTACAGAGCGGCACCTTGCATCAAGGTGATTACATTCTGGCCGGTGAAGAATACGGTCGTATCCGTGCGATGTTTGATGAAGATCAACAGCCCATCGATTCTGCCGGTCCATCCACACCCGTCGTGGTGCTGGGTCTCTCCGGGGTGCCATCGCCGGGTGACGAAATGCTTGCGTTGGAAGACGAGCGGAAGGCGCGTGACGTTGCTGAGTTCCGTCAGTCGAAGGCACGTGACACCAAGCTTGCGCAACAACAAGCCGCCAAGCTCGAGAACGTCTTCAACCAGATGACAGAAGGCGAGAAAGTCAGTGTGTCGCTGTTGATCAAGGCCGATGTGAACGGCAGTGCTGAGGCGCTGCGAGATTCCCTGCAATCCATTTCCAATGATGAGGTTGATGTCCGTGTCATCGCCAGTGGCGTGGGTGGGATCACAGAGTCCGACATTACATTGGCCTCCGCATCGAACGCGATCGTCATTGGTTTTAACGTGCGTGCCGACGCTGGTGCTCGCAATATGATCAAAGAGTCCGAAGTCGACTTACGCTATTACAGCATCATCTATGAAGCGATTGACGATGTGAAAGCAGCGGTTTCCGGCCTGTTGTCGCCGGACGTCCGAGAGCAGATCGTCGGTCTCGCCGAAGTCCGGGATGTGTTCCGCTCACCGAAGCTTGGAAACGTCGCAGGTTGCATGGTGGCCGATGGGTTCGTTCGGCGCTCCTTGCCGATCCGCGTATTGCGCGACAACGTGGTGATTTACGAGGGCGAGCTTGAGTCGCTGCGTCGATTCAAGGATGACGTCAACGAAGTTCGCGCAGGTACCGAATGTGGTATCGGCGTTAAGAACTACAATGACGTTAAGGTCGGCGATCAGATCGAGTGTTACGAGCGGGTAGAAGTCGCTCGTACGATTGACTAAGGCCACACATTGTCATCGCGGGATTTCACACGTAGCTCAAGACTCGGTGGGCAAATCCACCGTGTCTTGAACGAATTGCTTCGTTTTGAGACGAAAGACCCCCGCCTCGATGGCGTCACAGTGAGTGGCGTCGATTTAAGCCGTGACCTTTCCGTGGCCAGGGTGTTTGTCGCCACACTGACACCGGATGCGGATCCGGCGCCGGTCATGGCAGCGTTGGAAAAGGCGGCTGGCTTTTTGCGTGGTCGTTTGGGCCGCGAGATCAAAGTTCGTCATGTCCCCGAGCTCCGATTTGCACACGACGACAGCGTGGCGCGAGGGTTTCACTTAAGTGCGCTGATCGACGGCGCTGGCGCTAGCACTGACGAGGATGCTAGCGATGAGTCGGAATAATTCAGCCGGACGCATCGAACGTCGGGATGTGCATGGCATCCTCTTACTCGACAAGCCACACGGGTTGAGCTCCAACCAAGCGCTACAGCGGGTTCGCTATTTGATGCGGGCTAAGAAGGCGGGCCATACAGGCAGCCTAGATCCACTCGCGACAGGTATGTTGCCACTGTGTTTTGGGGATGCGACACGCTTTAGCCAAGCCATGTTGGACGCTGATAAGACCTACGAGGTGGTGGCGGAGCTTGGGCGTAGCTCATCAACGGGCGACGCAGAAGGCGAAAAATCCGCTGCTGTCAGTGTGCCTAGCAAGTCATTACAGGATTGGCAGCGACTCGCGGATCAGTTTGTCGGTGATATTCAGCAAATTCCTCCCATGTATTCTGCGCTCAAGCAAGACGGCAAACGTCTGTATGAGCTTGCACGCGCCGGAAAGACGACGGAACGCAAACCGCGGCCGGTGAAGATCCACGCGTTGACGGTCAACGGCATAGACGGTGACCAGCTGGCATTCACGGTTACTTGCTCGAAAGGGACCTATATTCGGACACTGGTTGAGGATGTGGCGAAAGCGGCGGGTACATTAGCCTGGACGCATACACTGCACAGATTGAGCGTCGCACCGTTTCAACCACCAATGTACGCGCTGACAGAGATCGAAGCGGCCGTCGAGGAAGGCGGCGCTGATGCACTCTTGCTTGGGGCGGATGCCGGTATCCGGGGTTGGCCATCGATCACGTTAAGTGACAGCGTGGCCCGCAGTTTTTGTCTCGGGCAAGCGAGTGATTTGGAGGCACAGTTCCTCGATGAGCTCGGGTCCGGCGATACAAGTGGTGAATTGGTGATCCGGT
>JBCAZE010000047.1:0-19235 GCA_039700805.1 Pseudomonadota bacterium
CCTTAAGATTCTGAAGTACGCCTGCCCTTCAATTTCTACTTCAGCGCCAGTGCGACAGCGGGCAACGGCGTTCTGACGGTTAGCATTGGTACCAATGGTCTGCGGTGCGGTGAAGTAGAAATTGAAGGGCAGGCGTACTTCAGAATCTTAAGGACTAATTTGCCAGAGGGCGAGGTCATTGGTGCAAGCGGTACTCTATCTGGACCAACGGTTGTTAGTATCAGCGGTGTTGCTGATGAATTGCGAAGTGCTCGGATGAGCATATTTGTTGATGGTTCGGTCGAGAACAACACCAATACCGACAGTGCGTCTCGACTAACTAGAGGTAACTATGAATACGATCCCCTCGGCGGCTTACATCTCCAATGGAATCCTGCGCGGGAATATCGCGGGGGTAGTTTCACACTGGCTCCGCGAGCGCTCGTAGTCGGTGAAGATCGTGTGGGCAAAACATCGGCTGGCAAGCTCGCACCTGTCGAACTCCAGCAACGGGCGTCTGGCACTGGGGATGGAGAGGTTGAGGCCGTTCTGTCTTATGACATGAACCTCCGCATGCCATGCAGTCGAGATGGCAACAGCAAGAGTGTTCAAGCGACTTACGAACTGGGCTTTGGGTACTGACAACGAGGAAATGTCACCCGCCTGCCATAAAGGAGCCAGGCTGCTTGGCGAAGATGGTCAAGCAGCCTGAGCGATGAGACCTGACTTACAGTTGCGTCGGATTCGGCGCGTCACCATAGACTTCGACGGGATCGAAGACCTTCTCGGTCTCAGTGAACGTTAGTGTCACCTTGCCGTCTTTCTGATTCTCTTCGAATGCTTGACCCACGGGCACACTACGGTAGAAGCAAGAGCGATAGCCAACGTGGCAGCTTGCGCCGCCGCCCGCGACGTCGACGCGCAGCCAAACGCAATCTTGATCGTCGTCGATGAGTAGATCTCGAACAGTCTGCACGAGACCGCTCGTCGCGCCCTTGTGCCACAATAATTTGCGGCTACGACTGTAGTAATGTGCCTCGCCGGTCTCGATCGTACGTTTGAGCGCTTCGGTGTTCATGTAGCCTTGCATCAATAACTCGCCGGAGCCGAAATCCGTCGTCACAACCGGAATCAGGCCATCTGAGTCGAATTTGGGGGCCAGCTCATGGCCTTCTTCGACTTGTTCAATACTGGTACGTGCGGCAAATGTTGGCTGCGCCATTGGAGCAGTCTCCTCGGTTGGGGGGCGAAGGCCGGGCATTATAAAGCGCCCGGGACCTCGGTGTGAAACTTCGTGCGTGATAAACTAATGGGTCAGTTTTGGTGGCAAACACAGACGTTTCAAGATGACCTTAAAGTTATACGACAGTTTCACAAGCGAAAAGCGTGATTTCGTTCCGATCGACCCTGATCGCGTGACGATGTACGTCTGTGGACCCACGGTCTATAACTATGCACACATTGGCAATGCGCGTCCGCCGGTCGTTTTTGACGTGTTGCAGCGGCTGCTGCGCCGCAGCTACAACCTCGTCTATGCGCGCAACATCACCGATGTTGATGACAAGATCAATCAAGCGGCCCGTGATACCGGTCGCGACATTCGCGACATAACCGACGAATACACGGAAGCTTATCTGGCCGATATGGGTGCGCTTGGCGTGGAGCCGCCCGATGTTGCGCCACGTGCCACAGAGCACATGGCTGAAATGCAGAAGATGATCCAGGAGCTGATCGACGGCGGTTTTGCCTACGTCGCCGAGGGTCATGCGCTGTTCAATATCGAGACTTTCGATGATTACGGCGCATTGTCCGGTCGTGATCTTCGAGAGATGATCGCTGGCGCTCGTGTTGAGGTGGCGCCTTACAAAAAACATCCCGCAGATTTTGTGCTCTGGAAGCCGTCGGATGATGAAACGCCTGGATGGGAGAGCCCTTGGGGCCGAGGCCGTCCTGGCTGGCACCTTGAATGCTCGGCCATGATCCGCGCCCATCTTGGCGACACCATCGATATTCATGGTGGTGGTCAAGACCTTAAATTTCCGCATCACGAGAATGAACTAGCGCAGAGTTGCTGTGCCAATGACAAGCCGTTCGTCAATTACTGGCTGCACAACGGCTTTTTGAATATGCAGAGCGAAAAGATGTCCAAATCGCTCGGCAACGTGAAGTTGGTGCGGGAGCTCTTGGAGGATGCTGACGGTGAAGCAATCCGATTGGCGTTGCTGTCGGCGCACTATCGGCAGCCCTTGGATTGGCAACCAACCACGTTGAGCGAAGCGACGCGTAAACTCGATCGACTCTATGGGGCGTTGGCGAAGGCGGATCAGCTAGCGGACGCGGCTCCTGATGCGCGTCGTGTCGGCAAACACATTGATCGTGTGATCGGTGAACTGGAAGACGACCTCAATACGCCTAAAGCACTCGCCGCCTTGTTTTCGATGGCGCGTGAGCTCAATAAGAGTGAGAGCGCAGAGGATATTGCAACGCTTGGTGCGGCGCTTCGAGAGAGTGGCCGTTTCGTTGGCATCCTGCAACGCCCTGCCGCCGTATGGTTCAATGCATCGAAACGTCTCGATTCGGATAGCGATCGCATCGAGACCGCGATCGCTGAGCGCGCCGAGGCAAAAGCCAACAAAAACTACGCGCGCGCCGACGAGATTCGCGATGCGTTGCTGGCTGATGGCATCCAAATCAGTGACGGACCGGAGGGAACCACTTGGCGCCGGATCGACAGTGGGTCAGGCTCATGAGTGACGACCGCATCCTTGACCGCGAAGCCGAGCTCGTCGATGAGTTCTCATTGTTCGACAATTGGATGGATCGATATCAATATTTGATCGATCTTGGTCGTCAGTTGCCAGCCTATCCGGAGAGTGAGCGACGGGACGACGATAAGGTCTCCGGTTGCCAATCTCAGGTTTGGCTCCAAGCGTCAGGCGATGCATCGAAGATGAACTTTCGAGCGATCAGTGATGCTGCGATTGTGTCTGGTTTGATCGCGGTGTTGCTGCGACTCTATGACGGGCAGTCAGCGACGGAAATCGTGGGCTACGAGCCAACATTTATCTCCAAGCTCGGCCTCGACACCCATCTCAGTCAGAGTCGTGCCAATGGTCTTCATGCCATGTTGCAACGGATTCGCGCGACAGCGGCGCACGCGGGCACCGGTGGCTGAACATCTGACATTCGGTCGTCGTTGCGCAATTGCTCTGTTGCGTGCCTATCAGTATCTGATCTCGCCCTGGCTTGGCAATAACTGTCGTTTTACGCCCACGTGTTCGCAATACAGTATCGAGGCGATCCAACGCTTTGGTGTGCTGCGGGGAAGCTGGCTCACGATGCGACGACTGGGTCGGTGCCATCCGTGGGGCGGTCAGGGATACGACCCGGTACCCGGCGGTCATCATCAGGAAGGATGCAAACATGGCTAGAGCGCCAATGGGGAATCGCGCGTTTATTGTCGAAACGGCCAAGCGTCTTTTCGATCCGGCGAGCGTGTTGTTTACCGCGGTCGCAGCGTTTTTCATGACCGTCGGTTTCGGCCTGATGAACGCAGGCGCATTGATGGTCATCGGTGTTTTCTTCTTGGTGTTTTCAACGTCAGCGGTGGTCAAATATGCAACGATGGCGACGCGCGCAATTGCGCTCGGCCAAGCGGTACCCGTCGCATCGAATGCCGTGTTTGACTACTTTGTAGAGCGCTGGGCATTCGCACCGTGGATCGGTATCTTCGCGCTCAACGTATTCGGTTTGGCAATCTGGTATTGGGTGGGTTTTACGCCCGCGGTGTTGCTAGCTTTTGTCGTCGTGCCGTTGATTCCTGCTGGCGTTGCCGTCGCGGCGGTGTCGCAAGAGTTTTGGCGTATGTTCGCTATTCCGCAGCTATTCAAGATTGCGAGAATCATGGGTGCCGATTACCTCAGGATTTTGGTGCTCTGGATCGTGCTGATTTTGCTCGGCGAGATTCTTCGAGGTAGTGGTTTCGTACTCTCGTTTCTGTACGTCTGGGCCTCTTGCTTACAGGTTATGGCGATGTTCTTTGCGACAGGCGTCGTTTCCTACCATCACCACCAGGCACTCGACGTTCCGATCGAGAAAGTGACTGCGGAGACGCGAGAAGCGGACCGTCAAGAGGCGCATTGGTTGCGACTGCGACGGCAAACGTTGGATCAGGCTTATGCATTTTTCTCGCGCGGCAATACCGTGGCAGGTTTGACGCGTCTGAAACGATACTTTGAGCAATTTGAAGAAGAGGATCCGGACGCCTGGTGGTGGTTTATCGAAGAGATGCTGTCGTGGGAGTCGAAAGCACCGGCACTTGGTTTGGCGCGAAATTACTTTTCCCGATTGGCCGATAATGATGACCAAGCAACCGCGGCGCGATTATTGTCGATGTGTTTGGAGGTTGACCCCAACTACACGGTGCATCCCAAAGATGCGCCGTACGCGCGGTCCCTGCTCCCTGAGCAGACGATTGCGTGACGCGGCCGGGACGATTTCGCGACAGGCGCGCCTGTCTAAGCGGGTCGGGGTGTCTCCGCGTTGGCGTTGGTGCAACCGCAAGCTCTGTTCCGCCAGTGTGCGTACGCCAACAACAGGCTGCCTACGATCGTCATTAGCGTATCTGTTGTGTGACCGAGATGGTCATGTGCCACGAAAGCCGCCATCGCTAGCAAAGCGATCCCTGAGATGCCGATAAGAGCGATGTCATTGCGCTTGTGGCGCAACCAGCCCCCCGCGAGCGCCAAACCACTGACGGGCACTACAAACAGTAGCAATAGCTTATGAGCCAGATCATTGGTTGAGAACAACGGGTTGCTAAAGGCGCTATCGACAGCGGCATGATGACCAAACAGCCCCACGGCGACAGCCCCGCCCAGCAACACGCAATGGGCAAGGCAAACGAATGACAACACCATGCCAATCGAATCGGTTTTTAGATGGCGTTTGATCTGTAGCACGGGCGCGCTCTCAGGAAATTTAGTCGAAAAAGGATATAAGATTACATTTTCAACGGCAAACCAGGTTGTGTGTAAGGCCAAAAGAGGCTGGCCAAGCGCCGTTGATGCGTCCAAAATACTCATATGAATGAACGACTTTTGGATATCGCATGTTGCCCGGTCACTCACCAGGATCTCCGCAAGGCAGACAGCGGCGTGCTGGCTGAGCTGAATCAGCGCATCGAAAACGGCGATTTGGTGACAATCGGCGGACATCCCATCACACGACCGTTTGAAGCCGGTCTCATCACGCACAACGGCCGGCGGTTTTATCCCGTGTACGATGGTCTCGTCGCCTTGCTTGAGGTGGAATCCGTGTTGCTGGAAGACGATGCGTAAAGCCTCAGTCCGCGATTGGGACGCGATGTCTCTCCGCATCGTTGGGTCTGCAAGGCTTTGAAGAAGCAAGCAGCAGATATTCTTCGCAGCGGTGCTAGCCCGCTCGCTCGCTGTTACTTGGTGACCGGCGACGAGGTGCTCGGTGTCGGAGAGACGTTGGATGCGATACGTGCTTCTGCACGAGACGCCGGTTTTGACATGCGCGAGCTGCTTGTTGCAGAACGTGGTTTCGATTGGGCGAGCCTCACGGCAGCCAGTCAAAGTATGTCGCTATTCAGCGAACGCAAGATCATCGATCTTAGAATTCCGAATGGGAAGCCGGGTCGCCAAGGTAGCGAGGCGATTTGCGAATTTCTGGAAGTGGCGAGTGATGATCTCTTGCTACTCGTCAGCGCACCCAAGTTGGACGGCAGTACGATGTCATCGAAATGGGTAAAGGCCATCGACCAACATGGCGTCGTGGTTCGTGTTTGGCCGCCCGAGGCTAAGGACTTTCCTGCTTGGATTAGTGGACGCCTTGCTAAAGCAGGGCTTTCGGCCAGCCGTGATGCTGTGCTGCAATTGGCACGCCGCGTTGAGGGTAATTTGTTGGCAGCGCAACAAGAAATTGACAAATTGTCGCTGCTGATCACCGAAGGTGAAGTGACCGCCAAAGACATCGAAGCGGCGGTTGCAGATAGTGCACGCTACGATGTGTTCTTGCTCGCCGACGAGGCGCTTTCTGGGCGCGTACAGCGTGCGCTACGAATGGTTGGCGGCTTGCGACGTGAAGGAACAGTGCCCGTCTTAGTGCTGTGGGCGTTGGCGAAAGAGGCGCGACAACTTGCAGTGATGCGCGAGGCGTTGGAGCAAGGTGAGCCCATGGCTTCGCTGTTTCGAACCCATCGTGTATGGCAGAAGCGACAGGCGGTCATCCGGCAGTGTTTGTCGCGCATCGACACAGCGGCGGCCGTCCAGCTGATTCAACTGTGTGATCGCGCGGACAGAGCCTCAAAGGGGCAAAGTGGTGAGGATGCGTGGCAGTTGATCCTACGCATTGTCCTTTTGCTATCGACGGGTCGAGACTTGCAGCAGGCCTCATGAGTACACTGACCGCACCGATCGGCATTTTTGGTGGCACATTTGATCCGGTGCATTACGGCCACCTGCGCAGTGCTTTCGAGCTATTGCATGGTCTTGAGCTGAAAGAAGTACGCTTTATGCCGTGTGGCAATCCGCCGCATCGTGCCTCTCCCATGGCGCCGGCGGATCTTAGATTGAAAATGGTCCAGTGCGCAGTTGAGCAAGAAGAAGGGTTTGTTGTCGACGATCGCGAGGTACGTCGCACCGGATTGTCTTATACTGTCGATACGTTGCGCTCGCTACGCAGCGATTTCCCCGACAGCCCGCTCTGTTTGATTGTTGGAATGGATGCATTCCTCGGGCTACCCAAGTGGTACCAATGGCGCGAAATTTTGCGTCTTGCGCATATTGTGGTCGCGCATCGTCCGGGCTGGCAGGCACCTTCTGATGGCGCCCTCGGCGATCTTTTGCGAGATCGCGGAAGCGCGTTGGTCGGGGATCTTCATAGCGGTTTGGCCGGTGTGATTTTTGTTCAGGAAGTCACCCAACTGGAAATATCCTCGACCAGCATACGGTCTTTGATCAAAGCCGGGCATGATCCGCGATTTTTGATTCCCGATTGTGTGCGTGTGATCGCCGATCAAGCGGGTTGTTATGATGATGTGTAGGCCGAGGCGCGTGCACATCGACAAAGGAAAATGTAGGACTTGTGCAATATGAGCATGACACCAGAACAGGTCGCCGAGAAAGCGGTGGCCGCATTGGAAGACGCCAAAGCCCAGGACATCAAGTTGATTGACGTCCGTGGCCTCACGAGCATGACAGACTTTATGCTAATTGCGAGTGGCACGTCAGATCGGCATGTTCGTTCAGTGGCGATCAATCTTGTTGAAACGATGAAGCGCGAAGGCCAGCGGCCACTCGGTATCGAAGGGGAGAACGACGGTGAATGGGTGCTTGTCGATCTTCAAGATGCGCTGGTGCACGTGATGCTGCCGCGAGTACGTGAGTTCTACAATCTTGAGAAGCTTTGGGATCTGACGCCCGCTCGGTCAAGCGACGAACACGATCTACCGTGACAATCTCGGTACTTGCGGTGGCCGGCAAACCCGCGTCCTGGGTTCAAGAAGCCTCTGATATCTATGTGAAGCGGCTGCCTCGCGCATGGCGTCTATCGGTTTCATTGCTAGCACCGTCCAAGAAGTCGGGTGACGCGGAAGGTCGCAAGGCGGATGAGTGGCGACGGGTGGCCGCGCGCTTAGATGCTTCGGCGACGCTTATCCTTCTTGATGAACGCGGGCGCGGACTTGGCAGTCGCGCGTTCGCCGATAACATACGTACGAGGCGTGACGACGGAGAATCTTTGGTTTTCCTGATCGGCGGACCCGACGGTGTCCATGACGATTGCCGACAACGAGCAGCACAAACGCTGTCATTGGCACCATTTACAATGCCGCACGAGATGGCGCGTGTCGTTTTGCTTGAACAGATTTACCGCGCGCACACCATCATCGAGCGTCATCCCTATCACCGAGACTGACATGGACGGAACCGTTGGATTAGCGTCAGGCTCGCCAAGACGCAAGCAAATATTGGAGTCTCTCGGGCTGACGGTCAGTCAGCTTCCGGCTGGCATTGACGAGACGCGCGGCACGAATGAGGCGATCGTTGACTATGTTGCGAGACTGGCCCGTGAGAAGGCTCGGTTCGGCGCAGATGAATCTGGGGTTTCTGCCATTCCGGTGGTCGCTGGTGATACCGCTGTCGCGTTGAATGAGCAGCTGTTCGATAAGCCCCGCGATGAGGCACATGCTGTGCAGATGTTATTGTCACTTAGCGGGAAGGTGCATCAGGTTCACACCAGCGTGGCGGTTCTCTGGCAAGGATCGCTGAAGGTTGATGTTGTGAGTTCGTCGGTGAGTTTTTCGGCGATCACGGAACGCGAGGCACACGACTATTGGGCGTCCGGCGAGCCAGAAGGCAAGGCGGGGGCGTACGCGATCCAAGGCCTTGGCGGACGCTTCGTTAAGCATCTGTCTGGCAGCTACACCGGCGTCATGGGGCTTCCTGTGTTTGAAGTCTGGAAACGCTTGACGGCACTGACCGAATGGTCGGTGAAATCGTCGTAGGAGAATAAACAATGCGCGATGAGCTTCTCGTAAATATTTCACCGAGCGAACAAAGGGCCGCTGTCGTTGAGAACGGCATCGTGCAAGAGCTTTTTATTGAGCGTGCGTCTCGTCGCGGCATTGTGGGCAATATCTACAAAGGTCGTGTGAGTCGCGTGCTGCCGGGTATGCAGGCTGCGTTCATTGATATCGGCTTGGAACGCACCGCATTTCTACATGCGTCAGATATCTCCAAACCATCTGCTGATGCGAGCGAAGATACAGAGGATACGGTCATGCTGCCGATGAATCCTCCGACGATTAGTGAGCTGGTGACCGAAGGCGGTGAGATTCTCGTTCAGGTGTTAAAGGATCCCCTGGGTACGAAGGGTGCACGCCTAACGAGTTTCATCACGTTGCCATCACGTTATCTTGTGATGATGCCGAACAGTCAGTCGCTCGGTGTGTCGTCGCGCATTGAAGATGAGGAAGAGCGGGCTCGGTTGCGCGGTATTCTCGAATCGCTGACACCCGAGAACGGTAGCAATGGTTATATTGTTCGAACCGCTGCTGAAGGCGCAAGCTATGATGCGTTGCGCGCTGACATGATGTTCCTCGATCGACTGTGGGAGGGTATTCGTGAGACGGCAGGCCGGGTCAATGGCGGCCGCATAGTGCACGAGGATCTACCCCTCGCGTTGCGCATTCTTCGAGATATGGTGCAGCAAGATATCGAGCGGGTACGCGTAGACAGCGAATCGCAGTTTCAACGAATGCGCGAATTCGCCAGCAGTTTTCTTCCGGAGCTGACTGAGAAGATCGAACTCTACTCCGGTCGTAGGCCGATTTTTGATCTGTACGGTGTTGAAGAAGATATTTCGCGAGCGCTTGAGCGTAAGGTGCCGCTAAAGTCAGGCGGGTACCTGATCTTTGATCAGACCGAGGCGATGACCACAGTCGACGTCAACACGGGTGCGTTTGTCGGTAGCAGCAATCTCGAAGATACGCTGTACCGCACCAACCTCGAAGCCACGGTGGCCATTGCGCGTCAGCTGCGATTGCGCAACCTCGGCGGCATCATCATTCTCGACTTTATCGATATGGCCGAAGAAGTGCATCGAGAGAAAGTCTTGGAGGCGCTGCAGCGTGCTTTGTCTGCGGATCATGCCAAATGCCAGGTGATGCCAGTGTCGGCGTTAGGTCTTGTGGAGATGACGCGTAAGAGAACACGAGAAAGTCTTGAACATATCCTATGTGACGCTTGTCCAACTTGTGATGGGCGTGGACTTGTTAAGACGCCGCAGACGGTATGTTATGAGATTTTCCGAGAGATTCTCCGCCAGCATCGCCAATTTAGTTTCGATGAGTTGATGATTCTTGCGCACCAGGATGTCGTTGAGTTGATGCTCGATGAGGAGTCGGCAGGGCTCGCGGAGATCGCTGAGTCGACTGATAAGACGGTTCGTCTGCAGGCCGAAAGCCTGTATGCGCCCGATCAATATGATGTGGTCTTGATGTAACGCACAAATGTGATGCTAAAGAAACTCGCCAAAGTGCTCGCCTATCTTATTGCAACACTCGTCGTGTTGTTGGCGGTTGCGCTTGGCGTTCTGCGTCTCGCCTTGCCGCAATTGCCTGAATATCAGGACGAGATTCAGGCGAAACTCGCTGAAGCCATCGATGGCGATGTCAGTTTCACCTCATTGGACGCGCGCTGGCGTTTCCACGGTCCAGAGATTGTGTTTGACAACTTTACGATCGGACCCGAGATTTCCGGACGAACGATTACCCCCGTACAGATAGGGACCTTACGTGTGGGCGTGTCGCTGAGCAGTCTTGTGCTCGATCAAGAATTGGTTGTGCGACGTCTGGGTGTGGATGACCTTGTGATCTCAACGTCACGAAGCGAGGACGGTTGGCGTGTACAAGACGCGTTGATCGAGTCGTCTGAAACTGGCGATTCGTCGCCCGTTCCGCTCGAACGTTTCAGTCCGCTCGATGTTGAGTTAAGCAACGTCGTGCTAATTTACCAAGATCAAATTTCGGCACGTGAACCTGCCGCTTTCACCGTAAAACGTTCACGGGGGTTGTTAACGACGGAACGCGTGCGACTCGACATGGTTGTGTCAGAAGAGTTACAGCGTGGCGCGACAGCGGACTTGGCTCTGAATGGTGAAGTGGCTGGCCTTGCACTGTCGGAAATCGTCGCTGGAGATTGGATTGCTTCGGCGGAATTGAAAGATGTCACTGCGTCGCTGATGTCGCGGCTACTGCCTGGCGAATGGCGATTGCCAAAGGAAGGGCAGGCTGATCTCATTGTCGACTTGAGGTTGTCCGATGGTGGCATGGAGTCGTTGGTTATCAACCTCGACGCCCAAGACGTTGTTCCGGATGGTGGCGATGAGCAGTCATCCGTCACGGGCAGAGCAGAATGGACGCGCTTTGATGATGGTTGGTTGTGCGCGGTCGAAGATTTTGTGGTCAACGTATCGGATCGCCGCTGGCCTCCGGCAACCGCGACAATTCGTTCCAGCGTTTCTGATACTGCGACACGCGTTCAAGTCGATGCGAGCAACGTAACGGTTTACGACATTCCTTATCTTGCTGCGTTTTTGCCGGAACCATTGTCAGCTCAGGTACTGAAGACCGAGCTTGCCGGTACCCTGGTGTCGCTCAACGGGCATGTGGACTTTGCTAACTCGGCTGAAGATGTGTCATTGGATTGGGCGCAGCGCCTCCAAGACTATGATATTGATACGACATTCGAAGGCATTACGGCAGCACCATTCGGCCGCATACCCGGTGTCAGTAATTTAACCGGCTCGATGCATATGTCTCCGGCTTCAGGCAGCGTGACGCTAGCGAGTTCTGACGCGGCACTGCGTCTCCCAGGCGTATTCGAAACGCCCTTACCTTTGTCCCGATTATCGGGTTCGATGGTCTGGCGAAACAGTGATCGCGGCCTGACGTTACTGTCCGATAACGTGACGATGGCGAGTGGACCATTGACGCAAAAACTCAGCGTTGAGGTCGTGATTCCAAGCGACGATAGTGGTGTTGTTGTCGACTTAGATAGCGAATTCGAGCTCTCCGATCTCAGTCGCATCGACGAGCTACTACCCGCGGCGGTGGTCCGGCCAAAACTCTACAACTGGCTGACGCAGAGTCTTAATGCAGGGCGTGTAGAAGATGGTCGGCTGCGACTTGCCGGCAACCTCAACGATTTCCCGTTCGATGATGGCAATGGCGAGTTTTCTGCAAGTGCGGAAACCAAGAATGTCACTATGCGCTATGCGCGGCCATGGCCCGCCATCACCGAACTTGACGCGACAGTGAATTTTGATCGCATGCGTCTTTGGACAACGTCCAATAGTGGTGTCAGCGGCGGTATCCCTTTTCGCGATAGCACGGCAGAGTTTAAGGACTTGCGCGATGGGCGGCTGACGGTTGCCACAGAAGGGCAAGCGTCATTGCAGGCCTTGTACCGTTACTCCGGCGCCAGTCCGATACGCAACCTATTTGGCAAAGTGTTCGATATCCTCGAGCTCGATGGCAATGGTCGATATGACGTTGATCTTCTGATTCCGCTAAAGGCGATACGAGACTTTCAGTTTGACGCCACATTAACGACTGACGATGGCTATCTTGGTTTCTCGACGCTGCCGTTGTTCGCTGAGCAAATTCGCGGTGAAGTTCGATTGGATCGTAAAGGCGTGTACGCAAGTGATGTACTTGCACAGGTCTTCGACCGTCCGACGACGCTTGATCTGTCCCCCGCACCTGTCGATAGCGGCTTTGGCCTTCGTCTGGAGGCCGACGGGCGTGTCACGGACCAGGCGTTGGTTGAGCAGTGCCGAATTCCGCTGCCTGGTCGCATCAGCGGCGAAACCCCTTACACCGCGACGCTTTGGATTCCGAAGGCGCGTGCCGATGCAGACAGCACAAAACCACTCACACTAGAGGTGTTGTCGTCATTGAAGGGGCTTGCGCTTGACGTGCCTTATCCTGCCGGTAAGTCTGCGGAGACGAGCAACGAAACGGAAGTCGTTTTGTTGCTGCAGGACGGACTGTCGATCGATGTATTGATGGATAGTGGCTTGGGCCTCGTCGCATTATTCGCCGGAGAGTCAGGGCAGCCGCTGACACTCGAACGCGGCACGCTGCATCTTGGCCCCGGACGTGCGCTTTTGCCGATTGTCCCCGGTCTATTTGTTGATGGCGCGATCGATACGACGCGACTCGACGATTGGCTTTCACTCGGTGATGGCAATGGTCCTTCGATTGTCGACAAGCTGAAATCTATCGCGGTCAGCGTCGATACGTTGGATGCGTTCGGACAGCGGATCCGAAATGTCAGAACGGGGTTGCAAGCCAGTGATGAAAACTGGCTCATTGATATCGACTCGCCAGCGGTTGCAGGCAATATGATCATACCGCGGGATCTCAGCGCCGATAGCGCGATCCTTCGCATGGATATGGATCGCTTGTTTTTGCTGGAGTCGGACCCAGCGTCTGGCGGCGACAGCGACCCAACCCGAGTCCCATCGATGCAAGTTGTCGCGCGCGATTTCTCTTTGGGGCAGAAGCGATTCGGTGCACTGGATGCAATGATCTCCAGAGTTGCCAATGGCGTGGTGATAGAAAAGGTGGAAACCAAAGCGCCGTCGTTTGGAATATCGGCGTCCGGTGATTGGCTCTTGGACCCCGTCGAAGTGAGTGGCTCACGAACACGAATGACGGCGTCCATCACCAGTAACGACGTCAAAGCGATGATGAACAGCCTCGGTTATCAACCCGGCATCAACGCGGAACAGCTGACGAGTCAGCTCGAGATATCCTGGGGCGGTGGACCATCTGAGACATTCGTTGAGTCACTGGATGGCAGTGCGACCGTCGCTATCAACAATGGCACGTTAGATGAAGTTGAGCCTGGCGCGGGTCGTGTGGTCGGCCTGATGAGTGTCGCGGAGCTACCGCGGCGGTTGGCGCTCGATTTTCGTGATGTGTTTCGGAAAGGATTCAGTTTTGATGTCATTCAAGGCGACTTTCGGATGGTCAACGGAGATGCATTTACCTGCAATTTGAACTTGCAAGGGTCTTCTGCCGACGTCGGATTGATCGGTCGTGCCAGTCTCGCCAAACGCAACTACAACCAAACCGCGGTTGTGAGCGTGAAGGTGGGGAATACCTTACCGGCGGTTGGGGCGGTTGTCGCAGGACCGCAAGTCGGCGCTGCGCTGTTGGTGTTTTCTCAGATCTTTAAGAAGCCTCTTCAAGGTATGACCGAGGTGTTTTATCAGATCAATGGTGGTTGGGACGAGCCGAGCATTGACCGCACAGACTCTGCACGATTTGCAGCGACTGCAGAATTGGCCGGCTGCCTGGTCAATACAGGTAATTAGTCGGCGGCAATGCCTGCCAGAGGTATGGCGTCCCGTCATACACGAAACCTCGTGAAACATAGACCTTGGAGTTTTCTATGACTGCCTACAGCCTGATATCATCGACCGACTACAGGATGCAGGGAACACGATGACCACGACAGATACAGCGATCGATCGGTTTCTAAACACCAGTGAGTTGTCCAGCAGCCAGCTCGAGGCAACGCTGGGCACGTTAATGGCACGCCGTATCGACTACGCGGACTTGTATTTTCAACGCGCGGTGTCCGAGAGTTGGTCGTTGGAGGACGGGATTGTCAAAGACGCCTCGTACTCGCGACAACAGGGCGTCGGTGTGCGAGCAGTGAGCGGAGAGAAAACAGGATTCGCTTACAGTGATGATGTGACAATGCCAGCATTAGTGAAGGCGGCCGATGCGGCGCGCGCGATTGTGCGTCAAGGACAGGATGGTGCTTTGCCTATTCTGCGATCTCGTCAAGTCGCCCCGTTGTACCCGGGCGATAACCCGATGTCGACATTGTCTGATGAAGAGAAGACGGACCTCTTGAAGTCGCTTGATGCGCGCGTGCGCGCACTAGACCCGCGCATTGAGCAGGTGGTTGTCAGTCTTGCTGCGACTTATGAGGATATTCTGATCGCTGCCAGCGACGATACGTTCTGCGCTGATACACGACCACTGGTGAGGCTAAACGTCTCTGTCATCGTCAATGATAATGGGCGACGCGAGCAAGGATATGCGGGCGGCGGCGGACGCTATCCACTTAGTGAGATCAAAGATCGCGATCTCGGTATGTCTTTTGGCCGAGAGGCCGTGAGACAAGCACTCGTTCAACTCGAGGCTGTTGCGGCCCCTGCCGGTGCTATGCCGGTCGTGTTAGGGCCGGGTTGGCCGGCGGTTTTATTGCACGAGGCCGTAGGGCACGGGCTCGAGGGCGACTTTAATCGGAAAGGTACCTCGGTGTTTAGCGGGCGTCTCGGCGAGCAAGTAGCCTCACCATTGTGCACGATTGTGGATGACGGCACGATCGCTAACCGACGCGGGTCATTATCCATTGATGATGAAGGCCAACCGTCGCAATGTACGGTGTTGATTGAGAATGGAATTCTCAGAGGCTATATGCAAGACAAACTCAATGCGCGTTTGATGAATGTTGCGCCGACTGGCAATGGTCGTCGGGAGTCATTTTCCCATCTGCCGATGCCGCGTATGACGAACACATACATGCGCAACGGTGAGCACAATCCTGAAGAAATTATCGCGTCGGTGGATAGGGGTATTTACGCGCCGAATTTCGGTGGCGGTCAGGTCGACATCACCTCCGGCAAGTTCGTGTTTTCGGCGAGCGAGGCTTATCTCATTGAAGGCGGGAAACTGGGTGCGCCGGTCAAAGGGGCGACCTTGATCGGTAGTGGCGCAGATGTACTTCGTGAGGTGAGCATGGTCGGCAACGACATGAAGCTTGATACCGGCGTCGGCGTCTGCGGTAAAGAAGGGCAATCCGTACCGGTGGGCGTTGGGCAGCCCACGCTGAAGATCGACACCATCACGGTGGGCGGTACGGCGGGCTAGTTGCGTTATGTCACGCCGGGTGCACTCGGCCTGTGACAGCCATCACTGCAGCTTATCGGTCGTGTGGTCATAATGCCGGCATTCGATACGGGAGAGTCCGAATGCAGTTCGACAATACACTGACCGAAACAGATCTAGACCCAGCGGCGCGTGAGTTCGCGAAGAGCCTGAGAGAGCAGGGTGTTCGTCCGAGTGTCGACTATGGTGTCGATGGTTTTTCTGAGAGTTTCGGGACGCGACTCTTGCGACTTTTAGGCCTCAAAAAGGACAAGTCCTGAGGCGATACTTTGCCTGTCCGCGCGACAAAGGTATGCTGTAATCTCAGCAGAGCCTTTGGGAGTGTAGGCTATGTGGGTATCAAAACCAGTTTATGAAGCAGTGCCCTACGTGTATTTGGTCGCGGGTTTAGGGCTGCTGGCGTTGTCGTTGTACCTCGACTACTGGATTTGGCCGACGTTCCTATTGTTGCTCGGCGTGGCCTGTCTCGTTTGCGGTTTGGTTTTGTGGCTGCGTCGCCGGGACTACCGTGCGCGTCAATCTCACCTAGACGACAGTCTTCTTTAGACGAGCAGGCACTCGCTCGCCTATTTATTCTTCGAGCAAGTCGTCTTCGGGCATACGGAAATCTTTGTAGATTAACGTGTGGTTGCCGAGCGCCACGACATCGCCATCTCTCAAACGCCTTTTCTTCAGTCGCTTCGCGCCGATAAACATGCCGTTTGTGCTGTTCAAGTCCTCGATGACCGACGTTTCTTCACTCGTAGAAATCTGCGCGTGGTGTCGGCTGACAAACTTAGATTCGATGCGGATGTCGTTGTCTTCCGTGCGACCGATGACGATTCGACCGGTAGACAAATGAAACTCGGCGAGCGTTTTGTCTTTCTCGCGGAGCTCTACTTGCGCATAAATGACCGGTTGGTCCGAGGTTGAGTCCGTCGCGCGGATGCCAACGCCTGCTGCAGACGCTTTACTCCAACCGAGCTCGTCGATTGCCGCTTGCAGTTGTTCGACGCCGACGTTGACGCTTTCATCCGCATAAGCACACAGCATCGCGGTGTCGCATAACGTGTTGGTCAATCGCGGCACGCCACCGGTGTATTCGAAAATGAGCGGAAAACAGTCATCCGCAAAGATCTCCCGGTCAACAGCACCTGCTATCGACAAGCGGTGTTTCACATACGCTACTTGTTCTTCCTCTGACAGTGGCTCTAGGTGAAACCGCAAGCGCACACGCTGCGTGAGCTGGCGCAAGTCTTCTCGGTTGATCTTGTCACGCAGCTCTGGCTGACCGGCGATAATGATCCGCAGCACCTTTTCCTTGTGCGTCTCCAGTCCACTCAACAGGCGGATTTCCTCGAGCACACGTGTGGATAGGTTCTGCGCCTCGTCGACAATCAGCAAAACACGACGACCTTCGCTGTAGCGCTCGAGTAGAAACGTGTTCAACATATCGAGCAGTTCAGCTTTACCTTTTCCGAACGGCTTAAAGCCGAACTCAACGAGAACGGCCTGCAGGAATTCATCGGGCGAGAGTTGAGTCTGCGAGATCAGTGCGTAGTCCACGTCATCTTCAAGGTCATTCAGGAATGACTGCAATAATGTGGTTTTGCCGCTGCCGACTTCGCCGGTCAAAATAACAAAGCCATCCGCGAGCCAGATCGTCGACTCAAGGTAGGATTTGGCGCGTTGGTGTTGGTCACTCCAATAGACAAAATCCGGATCGGGCGTCAGCCGGAACGGCATTTCGGTCAAATTGAAGTGAGCATCGTAAGCCATCGCGGCAGTATACCGAAATCGTTGAGAGGAATCGCTGTCAGGCGCCGAGATTCAATTGTTCACTTAATGCGACGAGCTTATGTCTGACTGATTCCTGCGTATCGGCGACAATATTGATGTGACCGATTTTTCGACCAGGCCGGGGTGACTTGTCGTAAGCGTGAAAAAATAGCCCGTCGCCCTCAATCGATTGTGCGGTGGGCATAGAACCAACGAGATTGAGCATACCCGATGGCCGTGAGAGCGCAGTAGTCCCAAGCGGTAATCCCGTGATAGCGCGTAAATGGTTCTCAAATTGGCTATAAGGCGCACCATTTTGGGTCCAATGACCGGAATTGTGGACACGCGGCGCAAACTCGTTACCGAGTAGTAAGCCGTCTTTGACGAAAAATTCGATCGCTAATGTGCCGACATAGTCGGTGGCTTCGGCCAATGCCCGAAAGTGGTGCACGGCTTGGCGAGCCAGATGTTTTTCATCGCCGATAGTCTCGCTGGTGTGAAGGATCCCATCTCGATGCACATTACGCGTGAGCGGGTAGATGATGACTTGTCCGTCTGCGCCGCGCGTACCGATCACAGATACTTCTTGATCGAACGGCACCAGCCGTTCTACCAGTAGCGGAACGTTGCCGAGACGCTCGAACAATCCGCGCGCATCTTCGGCCGCGAGAATCCGTGATTGGCCTTTGCCGTCATACCCCAGCGAACGCGTTTTCGCGATTAATGGCAGCCCCAGTTCCTCCACCACAGCGTCTACTTCGGATTGTGAGTCGACGGCACGCCAGGGTGCGACCGGGATATCGCAGGCTTCGAATAGCGACTTCTCACGTGCACGCTCTTGTGCCGCGAACAGCGCATTGGCGGGCGGTAAAATAGTGATCGAATCACTGCCGCTAAGCAGTTGCGCCGGAATATTCTCAAACTCAAAGGTTAACGCATCGCACCGTGCCGCGAATGCTTCGATGGCTTCAGCATTGTCAAAAGCTGCATTAACAACGTCACCGAGTGCACCAGCGCACGGTGCATCCCCGGGGTCCAAAAAACTGAAGCGCATGCCAAGAGGAATCCCCGCGAGCGCCAACATTCGGCCGAGCTGCCCGCCACCGATCACGCCGACGTGCATGGTTATTCCTCTCGAGGGTCCGGCTTGGCGAGCACGCGTTCGGTTTGTGCTTGTCGCCACTGCGTCAGCGCTGCCCGGACATCGTCATCTTGTAGTGCGATGATCGATGCAGCCATTAGCCCGGCATTGGTTGCGCCTGCTGCGCCGATGGCCAGCGTCCCGACAGGGATTCCCGCAGGCATTTGTACGATCGACAGAAGCGAATCCATGCCGTTCAACGCGCGAGATTGAACCGGCACGCCCAGCACGGGCAATGTCGTTTTCGAAGCCGCCATGCCGGGTAGATGCGCAGCACCACCGGCTCCCGCAATGATGACCTGGAGACCGCGGTCTGCCGCGCTCGCACAATACTCGAACAGCAAGTCTGGGGTTCGATGCGCGGAAACGACCCGCACTTCGTGGGTCACACCTAGCGTGTTCAGTGCCTCGCTGGCGCCAGCCATTGTTGGCCAGTCGCTTTGCGATCCCATAATGATGCCGACTTTTTCTTTCATCGCGAGATTCTAACGCATGTCCACGTCATCAGCGCGCTCAATCATGCGAATTGAGAGCGTATGGGTCATACCGTTGGTCGGCAGCGCTGATATCGGCCGCCAAGTGCTCGGTCGGTGAGTGCCAATCACGGCGCAGCGAGCGCTGCATGCAATGCTCTGAATACGCGTTTAGCGGCCGCTTTGCGGTCACGGTCGTTAGCTGCGTTTGCGTGCCGCGACAGCTCGGCGATCAACGGCTCGTTGTTGCCGAGACTGTTGGCGATGAGGATCTGCCGTTGCTCTGATCCATTGCTGTCAAGCAACGCGTCTCGCAATGATTCAGCGCGTCGGAACAGCTGCTTTTCTTTGGCTGGATCTCCGGCAAGCGCATCCAACGCGTCGC
>JBCAZE010000226.1:0-4371 GCA_039700805.1 Pseudomonadota bacterium
CTCCACCTCAGTGCCAACGCGTCGCAGCCCAATTTGATCGCTCTTTATGGTCATCTGGCCAGCGGGACGATCCGTGCTGCCTTCCACCGCCCATTCTGCTGTCAAATCGCCATCGAGGGCCCATTCCGGCAACCATCTCGACGAGATACCACGAAGATCACCAATGCTCAGGTCACCTTCTGACGCGATCTGCTGCCCGACGACGCTGATCGAACCACACAACGAAATTGCGGGTTTTCCCAATAGGCAAAACGGTGACGCCTCTAATCGGCCATCGCCTATTGAGAGCTGCATCGGCTCCGCCAATTCAGCGGATAGGATTCGTTCATCTTTCGTCCGCTCCGAGAATGATAAGGAAGCGATCGTCCCCTTCCATCGCGAGCCATCCAGACCACCGTCCGCATTCACGAAGAACGAGAAATGGGAATCCAACAGTCCAGCGACACGCAGTGCGTGAGACTGAGAACCACCGGTTGCGTCCACCTGCACGTTGTCGACCGAAAACGCAGGGTGAACGAACTGCCGACTGCGGATGCGCCCTTCGCCTTGCTGCCCTCGCCAAATCACCGATAGGTCGGTGCCTGAAAATGCATAACCAAAGCCCGAGAAACGGTCACTTGAAATATCCGCATCTATGACGGGCGAATCCAAGACACCGGCAACACTGACACGACCGCTAAGGTCACCCGATACACCAATACCCAGCGATACCAGCTCTGTCGCTTCGATATCGACAGTCATCGATGAGCTTCCACCCACATCGAGCTGACCATCGACGTTTAACACGTTCGCGCCGATACGCATTCGGAGAGCGTCTACGTCTAACACCTGGTTCTCGTATGCCATGCGTCCAATCAGTTCAACCGATTCGCCGTCTAGGTCACCCTCAACTCGGAGCTGACGGGCGCTCAGCGTCAGCTCTTCGCCGTACGAAACCGACAAAGGCACATCGCCCGATAAGGTTCCCGCCTTGTCCGGCACCAACAGCGAAAACGGTAAATCTCGCAGGGTCAAAGCACCATCTGAACGCAGGGCGTCGTCAATGGTGAGTTGTCCGACGAACTCGAGAACACCACCGCTAGCCAACGACAGTCTGATTTGCTGTAAATCGATTGTGTTGTTCGCTGCCAAGGCAACCAGAGAGATCTCTCCATCGCCGAATGGTTGATTATCCACCATCGCATCAACGTCAAGCCGCCACGCCGAAAGTGTTCCAATCAATGTCGACACGACGTCTGATGGTGAGACCCTCACGCCTGGAACGAGTAAGCGCTCCGATGCCGCAGTGATATCTAAGGCCAAAGGCTGTCCATCACGTAATGCGATTTGCCCCTTTACTTGAATGCCGTTTTCGGCAACAGCCGGCATCTCGAGATTGGCATCGATGGCATACGCGTTCCGATCACCCGTTACAGACCATCTAACCGCCGCGGTGTCATCCGTTCGCTGTCCCACCCCTTGCATCGATAAGCGATAGACATCGGCCGTCACAACTTCCCCCTCGAGGGACACCTCGCCAAGGTCGTTGCGAACTTTTAGCGTCGATACCTCCAGCGACGTTGCAGCCCAACGCGCCGCTAACGTGAGCGAGCTCAACGCCGGCATCATCGGTTGACCGTCAACATCATGCCATGCTGCGTTTTGGACGCTCATCGACTGAACCAGGATCTCAATGGGCATCGAAATGCTTGGCAATTCACCAATGACAACGTCGTTCGGCAAGCGCGCCGCGCGCTCATCAACAGGCGATGCGGGCGAGCGAATGCTGAGCCCTTTGATCGTGAGCAACTCTATTTCTAGACGGTTAAAATTCCAGAGAATCGATGGTGAAACAGCGATGGCCGTCGAATCGACAGACGCATCGAATTGTCCGTCATTCCAACGGATGTCGGAGACAGCCAGCGATGATAGAAACGTCCCTTCCAACTGCCCGATCGTTAAGGATCCTGGAATCCGATTGACGACCTGACCGACAATAAATCGTGCGCCTGCACTCGTACCGAGGAGCCAACCGAGGCCGAAGACGATGACGGCGAGCAGCACCAACACCGACATCGCCGACCGACGTAACCAAACGTATCGTGCGCTCATAAGTCAGCACCGAAACTAATGTGCACACGAAGCCCACCGTCCTCATTGACCGGCGTCGCAAGATAAGCGCGCAATGGCCCGACCGGCGATCGCCAGACAACCCCTAGCCCCGTGCCGATACGCGCATCAATATTCGCATCATCAAACGCATTGCCCGCATCAACGAATGCCGCGACCCCCCATGACGCGCTCAATAAATGCTCATATTCGACGCTCGCCGTCGCCAGCTGGCTGCCGCCGATCACATCGCCGTTGTCATCTTCTGGGCCAATCGTCTGATATCCATAACCTCTGACACTATTGTCGCCACCGGCAAAGAAACGAATGCTTGGTGGCAGCGCGTCAAAATCATCTTGTGCTGTTACGCCGAACTCACCGCGCAGTGCGAGGCGCCCACGAGATCCAATCGGCCACAGCCGACGGTAGCGCACATACAATTGCGCAACGTCTGTACTAGAAAGTACCGCCTTAGATCCCGCGCGCAACTGGATTTCAAGCGCGCTACCGCGACGAGGGTTCGCTGGATCATCAGCGATGCGGCGACTAAAGCCAACAACGGGCATGACCAGCGTACTCGTATCTGTGACATCCGCGACCGTAAATCGACTGTTGATTACTGATGCGCCATAGCTGAACAACCAATCACGCTGCAGTGCGAGCGTCCTTTCAATACCGGCTTGCCAACGACGATCGCTCGATGTGTCGGTCTCCTCAGACTCGAATTGCAGTGCTATCGTCTGCCACTCCCGGGTCGGGTCTGCGAGTGGTTGCCGATAAGCCGTCGTCAATTGCGACAACACAGGCGAATACAAGATACCGGCATCAAACTGATGCCCTCGACCATTGACGCGACGATTTCGATAGCCGCCACGAAATCGTGGACCTTGATCTGTGGACGCACCAACACCTAAGAAATAACCAAGCTTTTCTGCTGCCGTTAGCTCAACGTTGATGGGCACCACACCATCGGACGCTGCATCATAGTCGGGTGTCACGAGTACCCGATCGAAATAGGTCGTTGTTGAGAGATCCGCTTGCAGCCGGTCCAGAGCGCCCCGAGAAAACGGCTCACCCGGCTTAATTTTTACAAAGCGCTGCAAAAACGAGGCATCAAGAATGTCCTCCGTCAATGCAATATCGCCGAGTCTATAACGAACACCGCTATCGATCTCAAGATCAATCAAGGCGTAACGCTCCGACGGAAACACATCCAGCCGCTGCCGCACGAACGCATGGTCGAAGTACCCGAGTCTATTGAGTGCCGCCTGAAGGTCCAGTTTTAGTTGCTCATAACGACTATGTATGAGCACGTCGCCCGTTGTTGGAACAGTAGCGAGAACACGAGTGATTTCCGGCAACGCCGCGACCACGGGATCGATTGCCACCGTTGCGCGTCGAATGAGGGTCGGTTCCCCGGGGGACAACTCGATCGCTGCACGCCAGCAAGTATCACTCGGCGCGATAACCACCGATACGCTCGGCGCGTAATAGCCAAAAGGCTTCAGCGCCTCCTCGGCAGCTGTAATGATACGTTGCCGAAAGCGTTCGAGTTGCCAATCAGGTGCATCGCAGTCATAGCGATCGATGGCAACGAAAGCGCTCACATTGTCGCGTAGCGCTCGCTCACCGCCAGTCACCTCAAGTTGCGGTGTGTCCGCACTTGCAGCAGTTACGCATCCGACCAACAATACTGCCGACGCGAGCGTGCGACGACACCTTGACCGAAGTCGTCTAACGGTTTCTGTAGGCAGGCTGCGTCTTCGCACCAGGGTCACGATAACGGTCGCGCAGCAAGGTCTGACGCGTCTCTGCGGGCATCAATTTGCCATCGACTAACACTTGCGTTGGATGCGATGTCACCTCCAGCGGGTCGCCATCCCATACAACAACATCGGCGACCATACCTTTCGCAATCTTGCCGTACTTGTCGCCTAATCCGAGTGCTTCCGCCGGTGCCGAGGTAATCGCCGCTAAGCCTTCCTGCCAAGGCAAACCGTGAGCGACAGCGTTGCCCGCGAGCTGCGTGAGATTGCGTGCATTGTGACTGCTGCCATTCGCAATCATCAGGCGCACACCCGCATCCGATAGCAACTTTGCGTTTTCAAGTGACGCCGACAATTGATCAAAATCTGAAGGCAAATTGTTGAGTGGCGAGATCAGAACCGCGGTATTGCTGACCGCGAGCTGGTCTTTAACTTTCCAAGCCTCAGCACCCCCGACAATCACCAATTTCAATCCGTAGCGATCGGCAAGGTCGATTGCGACGCGAATATCACTGGC
>JBCAZE010000048.1:0-15078 GCA_039700805.1 Pseudomonadota bacterium
TTGCAGCGCCCGCGAACCGATGACATCGAGGATCGACTCGCGCATAGCATGGGGATGTGGCAGTTGATCAGCAGTCCCGGATTCGAGGTCGACTTTGACTATCTCGAGGAGCGCTTGAGAAACATGTACGCACGCGGGATGACGCGTGGCGGTATCGCACGACAGATGCTGGCAATTGGTGCTGATGGGGACCGGCGTGCTGAATTGCGGAAACTCGATATTCCGACCTTAGTGATTCACGGCAAACAAGACCGACTGGTGCCGGTCGCTGCAGGCATCGACACGGCTGACGCGATTCCTGACGCACGCCTCGAGTTGATCGAAGGTATGGGTCATGATCTACCGGTCGGGTTGCATGATCGTCTCTCGGATTTAATTCTTGCACACGTGCGCGGTGTCGAGCATCGCTCGTCAGTCGCTGGGGCGATTTAATGGCATTAGATTTCGATAGCGCGCGTATCGCGAATCCGTATCTGACTGACGCGCACGAAGCGTGGCGCGATCAGGTACGTCGTTTTGTCGATGAATTTTTGATGCCCAATGCTGAAAGCTGGGATGAGGAAGGTCAGATACCTGACTGGCTATGGCCGCGCGCTGCTGAAGTAGGCTTGTTAGGTCTTGGCTATCCTGAACAATTCGGGGGGATCTTGGATGGTACGGACGTTTGGTTCCACAACATCGTCAATGAAGAGCTCGCTCGCGTTGGCGTCGGCGGCGTTGCTGCAACCCTTATGGTGCACAACATCGGATTGCCGCCCGTCGCTAATTTTGCTGAGCCAGCGATCGCGTCCGCGGTCGTTCCTGCTGTTATCAGCGGCGATGCGAATATCTCACTCGGTATCACCGAGCCCGGTGGTGGCTCTGACGTCGCAAGCCTAAAAACGACAGCGGTTCGTGATGGTGACGCGTACGTCGTGAATGGGAGTAAGACACTCATCACGGGAGGCATGCGCGCAAACTGGTTGACGACGGCCGTGCGCACCGGTGATGCGGGACGGGGCGGTGTCTCAATGTTGCTGATCAGCGCGGATTCGGATGGCGTCTCGCGCACACCGCTCGACAAGAAGCAAGGTTGGTGGGCATCGGATACGGCAACGATTTACTTCGATAATGTGCGGGTCCCCGCTGAGCATCTGATCGGTAAAGAAAACCAAGGCTTCCAAGTCATCATGCACAACTTCAATCATGAGAGACTAGCGATGAGCGTCGGCATGGAGGCAATGGCCAGAGTATGTCTGGAGGAAGCGGTTAATTGGGCGCGTGAGCGACACACATTCGGTCAGCGGCTTGCCGATCACCAAGTCATCCGACACAAGATTGCGATGATGAAGCAACGTATCAACGCGACACAGGGTTATTTGCAATACGTCACGCGAGCTGTCGATGATGGCTCCGTCGATGCGGGCGATATGGCGCTTTTGAAAGTGCAAGCCAGTGAAACTGTCGAATTCTGCGCCCGCGAGGCGATGCAGATTTTGGGTGGTGCCGGTTATCTACGAGGCAATCGTGTCGAGCGAATCTATCGCGAAGTGCGCGTGAATGCGATTGGCGGTGGTTCTGAGGAAATCATGCGTGATCTCGCGGCACGCCAATATCGACTGTAGGGGGAAGCATGCGATTTACAGAAGAACATGAGGCGATTCGGCAACTCGCGTCGCGCTTTGTCGATGAGCAAGTCGATCCATTTGCTGATGAGTGGGAAGCCGCTGGCATTTTTCCGGCGCATGAGCTGTTCAAAAAGATGGGTGACCTTGGCTTGCTAGGTATCAGTAAGCCCGTCGAGTATGGCGGTATGGGGCTCGACTACAGCTATCAAATCGTATTCTCAGAGGAGATGGGGCGAACACGTGCTGGCGGCGTGGCGATGGCGATTGGCGTACAAACAGATATGGCAACACCGGCCCTAGCGAAGTTCGGCAGCGATGCGCTGCGCGATGAGTTTTTGAAGCCAGCGATCAGCGGTGAGCAAGTGTGTTCGATCGCAGTAAGCGAGACAACGGCGGGTTCGGACGTTGCGGCAATTCGTACGACGGCGCGCACTGACGGCGACGATTTTGTGATCAACGGCAGCAAAATGTGGATCACCAATTCGACCCAGGCAGACTTTCTATGCCTCTTGGCGAATACCTCCGAAGGCGCACCACACAAAAACAAGTCACTCATCATCGTGCCAACCAAGACGCCTGGGGTCAGTTTCTCGGAACGATTGAACAAGCTCGGCATGCGAGATTCCGATACGGCGCAAGTATTTCTCGAGGACGTGCGCGTGCCACGACGTTACGTGATCGGCGAGGAGGGCATGGGCTTCACGTATCAAATGATGCAGTTTCAGGAAGAGCGCTTGTTTGCCGGCGCCGGTAACTTAAAGTCGATGGAAGCCTGCATCCAAGCAACGATCGATTACACGCGCCAACGAAAAGCGTTTGGCAAGTCGATTCTCGACAATCAAGTTGTTCACTTTCGTCTTGCCGAGCTCCAAACAGAAGTCGCGGCCTTACGTGCCTTGGTTTACGACGCGGTTGAGGGCTACATCCATGGCGAAGATGTCACACTGAAAGCATCGATGATCAAGCTCAAAGGCGGTCGCCTGTTGCGCGAAGTGACCGACAGTTGCCTGCAATATTGGGGCGGTATGGGCTTTATGTGGGACAACCCAGTGGCTCGCGCTTATCGCGACGGTCGGTTGTCCTCAATCGGCGGTGGTGCAGACGAAATCATGCTCGGCATCATCTGCAAGTACATGGGCATCGCGCCTGGGCGCTGATCTTACGTTTGGTCGATCGGTGCCCCACCTTGCGGCGGAAACCAGCTGATCCAGAGGCGCTTCATGAAGATCCGAACATCTTCTGCAATCATCATGTTGACGGGGATCAGCAACAGCGTGATAAACGTTGCGAAGAGAATGCCGTAAGCCAACGAGATACCCATGGGGATGAGGAATTGCGCTGTCGTCGCCTTAACACTCAGCATTGGCATCAAGCCTAAAAACGTGGTGATTGATGTCAGCATAACCGGTCGGAATCGTGCGGAGCCGGCGGTTGTAATTGACTCTAGCAATGACACGCCCGCTTTCAATTGCCGATTGATGTAATCGACGAGCACGAGACTGTCATTGACAACGACACCGATCAGCGCCATTAAGCCGAGAATACTCAAGATTGAGATTGAGTAACCGAGGAACCAATGACCGGCAATCGCGCCGATGATGCCGAACGGGATCACAGACATCACAAGCAGTGGTTGTAGGTATGATCGCAGCGGCAACGCTAGCAAACAGTAAATCAAGAACAGCACTACGGGCAACGCGCTGGTCAAACTGCCGAACGCCTCAGACTGCTCACGTGCCTCTCCCTCCAATTGGTAGTCGATGCCGGGGTAGCGCGCTAATAAGCTATCCACGAAACTCGCGATGCCGCCTTGAATCAAGGTCATGTTGGCCTTGCCTTTGTCGACTTCGGCCTGCACGTTTAGAACGCGATAGCCGTCGATACGGGTAATCTGGGAAGGACCTTTATCGGGCGTGAGTCTCGCTACGTTCGCGAGGGGTACCTCGTCGCCACCAGGCGTGCGAATCAGAAGCTCATTCAGTGTGTCGATCGTAGAGCGTTCAGTCTTCGACAGGCGAACGATCACCCTCACATCATCGCGCCCGCGTTGAACGCGCTGTGCTTCGAAGCCACGGAAAGCTTGGGATACTTGGCCGACGACATCAGCGCGCGTCAAACCAAGGACATATCCTTGTTGCGTCAGATCAATACGTAGCTCTTCTTTACCGTCCGACAGACTGTCGCTGATCTCAAAGACACCGTCGTACGTCTTTAGGTGTGTCTTGAGTTCTTCGCCGACGGCACGCAATTGCTCGAGCGATTGGCCACTGAACTGAACATCGATCGGCGAGCCACCACGAAACCATGATGAGCGAAAATTCAATGTCTCCGCGCCAGGGATGACGCCGACCCGCTTGCGCCATTCGTTGGCGAACTCGGCGCTACTCAGCAGTCCCGCACGTTCTTCAGCGGGAGATAGTTCAACGCGAAGGTTACCGATGTGTGTGCCGGTGTCGCGACGGCTGCTGCCCGTGGATGCGAGCATATTGAGCACGACATCTTTGCCGAACTCGCGATTGTATTCCTCTCGAAGATCCTCGGCTATCGCGAGCATGCGCTGCATATGGCGATCGGTCACACTGAATGGCGTGCCTACCGGCATTGCGATCTCGGCGCTGACTGTCTCCGAAGGAACGCTCGGGAAGAAAACGAAGCGTGTTCTGCCGCTTTCGACCATCGCGATCATGATCAGGAAAACACCAAAGAACGCGGCAAACGTCGCGTATCGATATCGCAACATGAAATCGAGCGTTGGTTTGTAGAATTTTAAAATCGCGAGCTCGAAGCCGTCCGCGAATTTCTTTTGCCAGCGTTGAAAGCGATTGCCGGAAACACTGACGCCCCGAATCTTGATGTGCTTTAAGTGTGCCGGAAGGATCAACTTCGATTCGATGAGGGAAAACACGAATACCGGCAAGACAACGGTCGAGATCGCGCCGAGAAAATCGCCGCGCCGACCTTCGATGAAGAGTAGCGGCACGAACGCGATCATCGTTGTGAAGATACCGAACGTGACCGGCCCAGCTACTTCGCGCGTGCCGTCAATAGCAGCGGAGAGTCCGTCTTTACCGTCTTTCAGATGCGTATAGACGTTCTCGCCGGTGACGATCGCATCGTCGACTACGAGACCAAGAACCAGAATAAAGCCAAACAGGCTCATCAGGTTCATGCTGATGTCGAGCATCGCCATGACGGTGAACGCACCGAAGAAACTGATCGGGATGCCAGCGAACACCCACAGTGCAATGGCCGGTCGCAAGAACAGTGTGAGCAACAAGATGACCAATAACCCGCCTTGCCAGGCACTATCGATCAGGATGCCCATGCGGTCTTTCAGCACCTGAGAGTCGTCATCCCAGAATGAGATTGTCATGCCGACGGGCAACTCGGATTGTTTGTCTAGAACGTAGTTCTTGACCGTATCTGCGACTTCGATGGCGCTTTGCTTACCGACCCGCGAGACATTGATAAAGGCGGCGGCAGTGCCATTGAAGCGAACTTTGACCGCGTCTTCCTCAAACCCATCATCGACGGCGGCGATATCAGCGACGCGAATGATGGTGCCGTCCGGGTTGGTCTTGACGATGATGTCTTCAAAGTCGGCTTGTCGATACGCTTGCCCCTTCGAACGAAGCAACACGTCGCCCCCGGTCCCACGGATGTTGCCCGCAGAAAGATCGACCGAACTTTGGTTGATTGCGTTGGCGACATCGGCGAGCGTCAGTCCGTTGTCTCGCAGCCGGTCTTGCGACGCTTCGATGGCCACCTCATAACGACGGACTGAGTTCAAGTTGACCTGTGTGATGTTGTCGAATTTCAGGAGGTCTTCGCGAATCTGCTCTGCAATGGCGCGCAGCTCGTCTTCAGCAACATCGGCGGCAAGCACGACATCGATCACAGAGAAAGAGCGCGTTTGTAGCGCGATAACGGGACGCTCCGCTTCCGCAGGTAAGCCATTGATAGCGTCAACGCGACTTTTGATATCGCCGAGTAGTTCGCGCGGGTCGTAACTGTTCTCGATTTCGACAGCGACTGAGGTTGACCCTTCCACCGAGCGCGACGTGATCCGCTCGATGCCTTCAAGGTCTTGTATCGCCTCCTCGATGCGAGTGGCAATACCGAGTTCAACGTCCTCTGGCGTAGCACCGCGGAGCGGTACCTGAACGGTGACGACTTCAGGGTCCGATGGTGGAAAAACCTCGAAGGTGACGTAGTAGCGAAGACTAAACAGGCCGGCGATCAAAATCGCCATCATCAAGAGATTTGCGGCGACTGAGTTTCGAGCGAACCACGCAATCATTCTGCTGCTGCTCCGTTAGCGATGCCGCCACCTGACGATGGCTTCCGATCTCTATCGGCTTGTCCCGCGATACTGACACGCGTCCCTGACGCGACTTGACCGAGCGGGGTGGTGACCAGTTGATCGCCAGCTTCAACGCCGCCAGCAATGATCGATTCGACATCATTCTGCCAGCTGATTTCGATCTGGCGACGGTCGAGAATGCCGTCCGCGACGACGTACACATAGCTGCCCTGGTAGATCACTTCGTTCGGAACAACGAGCACCCCGTCCAGTGTATTACCGCTGATTTCTGCCGTTAAGTACTGACCGATTTTCAGCGGTGTACGCGCGTCCGCAGACTGTTCGAAGGGTTTGTCGATTTGCGCGACGACGAATAGCTGTCGTGCGGTTGGATCGATGGCGCCTTCGGTACGGACAAGCCGACCGTTCCAGCTGCCGCCAAGGCCGAGGTCAGACACGAAACGAACGGTTGCACCATCGCCTGCGCTACCTTCATCGAAACGAAATTCCTCGGGCAAGTTGATAAAGGACAAGTCGCTATTGCGAAGCGGCAAGCGCACTTCAACAACATCGGTAGAGTAGACCTCTCCGAGCGTCGTATTCGCAGTAACGACTTGGCCCAGATCGACGCTTTGTCGCAGCACACGGCCTGCGAACGGCGCGTCGATTCGGGTTCGTTGTACGTTTAAGCGTGCTTTGTCGACCGCCGCCTCGGCAGAGGCAAGGCGGGCGCGTGCAGAGAGCAACTGCGGTTCGCGCACAACCAATGGTGGCGGCTCACCTTCGTTACCGAGTCGCTCCCAGTCTCGAAGTGCTTGCTCACTGCGTGCCTCTGCTTCTGCTAGCACCTGACGCGCTTCGAGTAATGACGCTTCGGCGATACGCACGTCGTCGATGTATTCGCGATCATCGATACGAATGAGTGTTTCGCCTCGCTCGAAGAATCCGCCTTCTCGAAACGCTGGGTTCATGGCAACGATTTGACCTGCGATCTGACTGACCAGCATGCTTTGTACGCGCGGTTGTACGGTGCCATAGCTCTGTAGCTGCACCGTATACTGTTGCGGCGTTAACTCGGTCGCTTCAATCACCAAACGCGGTGGTTGCCGATCTCGCGACGCGCGTTCTGGTGGATTGTTGAACAGCGTCATCGCAATACCACCGAGTGCACCGAAAATGAGTAGCGGCGCGACCACTTTGGCGATGCCACCGACCGGTGTGTTCTCTTTCTCATTCGTCATAAGCGAGCTTCCATGCGGTCACCTGGTCCGAACGCGCCACCCAGCGCTACAAACAGGTCGATCCGGCTTTGCAGTCTTTGGTTCTTCAATGTCACGATCGCCGCGCGCGCGTCGAACGCTCTTGTTTGCGACTCCAGCACGGTCGCGTAGTTCACGAGTCCCCGTTGATATTGTTCGAGCGAAAGCCCCAATGCGATTTCAGCGCTGTCTAGCGCCCGCTCAGCGGCGGCGTAGCGTTCCGCTAGTGCCTGCTGCTGGCTGATGGCATTTTCCACTTCGGCGAACGCGGCATTGGCGACTTCTAGATATCGCAATTCGAGTTCTTTCAGCCTCGCTTTCGAGCGGTCGACGTTGGCCTTGCGCCGACCACCTTCAAACAGCGGTTGAATGACGGTGCCGATGAGTGTCCAGCCGAGTGGTGTGCCGTCAAATACGTCGGGAAATAGGTCCGCACTATCACTGCTGCCAGCGCGAAGTGTGAGCGAAGGGAATCGCTGCTTATGCGCGACAGCGAGATCAGCGTTCGCGGCTAACAAATTGAGCCAAGCCTGCTGCAAATCTGCACGCCGAGTGGTTAACTCACTCGGTATGCCAACACCCGGCATATCGTCAATGTCCGTCAGGCGGGGTTCGACATCTGGTGTCTGACCCGGGTTCGCAGCGAGCAGAAGCTGCAATTGCGCCTCCTGCTCTTTTTGTGTTTGACGTTGGGCAGCGAGATTGTTTTCCGCTTGAGCCAGTACATTGCGAGCAAGATAAACGTCTAACGCTTCGTTCAGGCCAGCGCGATATCCGCTTTCGACAATGTCCAGGCTTTCCCTCGCGTTTTCGACTTGCAATTCAACCACAGTGACTTGCTCACACGCTGCTGCCAATGCGTACCAGGCGCGAGAGACGTTGGCCGCGAGGAGCCTGCGTTGGTTGATGAAAGATGCCTCGGCAGCGGCGTAGGTGAGGGCCGCGGATCGGCTCGCCGCGCTTAACTCACCCCAGACGTCCGCTTGCCAGGTGATATCGAGGCCCAAACCGAAACTATCGATGGGCGCACCTCCCGCACTGCCACCGAAATTGTTGTTCTGCGGGCCAGCGCCAATGCGGCGTCGGCTGCCATCTAATGTGAGCGATACGCTGGGTAGACGCGCCGCATTCGTGGTTTTCAATGTGAACCAAGCTTGCTCAACGCGTGCTGCCTCTTGGCCAAGGGCGAAGTTCTCCTCGATCGCGCGATTGACGACGGCGGATAGTGCAGGGTCATTGAGAATCGATAGCCAAGCGGTGCTGACTTCGCCGTCAAGATCCGCGCGCTCCCAGCGCGGCAGTGCATCGGCATCGCGCAGCGTCTCTGGCACGGGCGCGACACAGCCCACCGATAGAACGGCGAGCAAAGTCGTTGCCAAAATCGACTGTGCAATACGCATAGCGAGCCTTGATTTGTCGGGGGTAGACCTAGACAGGGGAAGGTAGGGGCGCCCTGTCTAACTTCAATAGGCTGTAACTATACTAGACATGCCGCTAAATGTCTGAGCTCGCTAAGAAAACTTAACAAAAACCTCGACAAGGCTTAGAGGCTGAATGGGGAATAGGGCATCTCGAGCGCATCTGCGACCGCTTTGTGGGTGATATCACCGCGGTGTACGTTCACACCGTTCGCGAAATGACCGTCATTCGCGACCGCTTCGAGTCCACCCGACACCAGTTTCTGGATGTAGGGAATTGTCGCGTTGGTGAGTGCGAACGTCGACGTGCGAGATACGCCGCCCGGCATGTTGGCCACGCAATAGTGCACGACATCGTCGACGACATAGGTTGGCTCGTCGTGCGTGGTAGGTTTGGACGTCTCGAAACACCCGCCTTGATCGATGGAAACATCGACCAGTACGGCACCTTTTTTCATGATTCCCAGCATGTCGCGCGTGATGAGCTTCGGTGCGGCTGCACCAGGAATCAGCACTGTACCGATCACCAGGTCAGCGTCCTTGATGGCTTCGCAAATCGCATTGTGACTGGAGTAGCGCAGTGCTGTCTGCGTGCCGTAGTGCCGATCCAGCTCTTCCAGGCGTTGGACTGATTTTTCAAATAGTGTGACGTCGGCGCGAGCACCCAGCGCCATTTGCAACGCGTTCGTGCCAGCAATCCCGCCACCGAGGATCACGACTTTCGCAGCACCGACGCCAGGAACACCGGAAAGCAAGAGCCCGCGTCCGCCGGCCGCTGATTCCAGAAGATGCGTGCCGACCTGTACCGACATGCGACCAGCAACCTGACTCATCGGCTTCAGTAGTGGCAGGCCGCCAATCGACGCCGTTACCGTTTCATAGGCGATAGCCGTGCATCCGGACTCGCATAACGCTTCTGCTTGAGGTTTGTCGGCCGCAAGGTGCAGGTAGGTAAACAGCGTATGGTCCGAGGTCAACTTTTTGCACTCAACAAGTTGCGGCTCCTTGACCTTGATGATGAGTTCGGCTTCACCAAATACCGCGTCAGCGTCGGCGACGATCGTCGCACCGGCCGCCTGATACTGCTCATCAGAGATATCAATCCCAAGACCCGCGCCGGACTGCACGAACACGCTGTGTCCTTCTCGCGTCAGATCGGCGACGCCATCGTGCGTCATACCAACACGACGTTCCTGAACCTTAATTTCAGTGGGAATACCAACTCGCATAGCATTGATTCCTTATGAGTGTCCCGCGATGTGGGCGCAATTATGTCACGCCTTTGTGCATCGGTGGCCGCTTTGTGATGCCGAAACTCCAGTTTTTTCTTTCACGGCCGCCAACCCTCTTACGGTCATCAATCGAGGGTTGCTCGCAATGGCAAGAAACACTATCGCGTCGCGTCTTTCGTGGCTCGCCACTGGCTTGTGCGTCGCTTTTTTGTCAGCCTGTGGAGGCGGCAGCGTTGAGAGCAATGTGCCAGCGCCCACCGCTGGCGCGGACAATCCCGACCTTGATATCGCAAAGCTTGCCTACAGCCCTGATGCACGAGTCCCGGCGGGATTCTATACCGAACCCCGTCGCTATCCGGACCGCAGCGAATTCCTGTTTCACGTAAAAAATGTTGATCTTGGCATTCTTGCGGATAACGCCTACGAGCTCTGTACGGACGACTTTGCCGAAGCCTTGCAATGGTCCGAACAGAGCGCCACAGCCAGAGGCTTCGATAGCGACTTCTCCTCGAGCGAGGAAACGGCCTGGTTGTTCGGTTTCGAACGCACGATCAACGATCCCGAAGGCAGCATGTTGTTAAATCGTGTCTTTAAGTGCGCGGCATTGGACCGGAGCGCGCTGGCTGACGATAGCGCTGCCGGGCAAGTTAACCGATCACCCGTGACCGCCGTCGATCTTAAGTTTCTGAGCGAGTACTTGTGGCAGTTTAGTCCGTTCAACAATGCCCTTAATGCGGTCGTTGAGAGCGCGGCCGCTGACACCGAGTTCCTCGCCCATGACATCCATCGTGTCGTCGTCCGTGTCGGAGAGGGCAGTATCAACGGTTGCGACAGCGTTGAGCTCTGGCGCTGGCGGCATAGCGTTGATAGCCAGACAGGTGAGCTCACCGAGACCGATGCATTCCAGCGCGCCTTCGACGCACGTCGCGAAAACGGTATTGTCGCCTTGTGCGGAGAATAAAAAAGGCCCACCGAAACGGTGAGCCTTTGGGGGAACCGACCCGGAGGAGACCGGCGGCATTTATTCCCTGCGCTTAGTCGACCGCGAGAGGAGACTGGCCGCGTCGACCTTTTTTCCACCAGCCCTCATCGATGTCGAGCTGCGCGGTGTTGCCTGCGCGGTCAATGACGCAGAGTGCACGATAACGCGTCGATTTCGCATCGGTAGGCGCCTTGTGGCGGACGGTGAGCCAGAAGCTCGATTGGTCACCGCTGTTGCTGAGTGCAACGCGATTGAACCGTGCATCGCCGTCAGCTAGCTCGGCACGAACGGCATCCTCACAAGCATCCTGCAGATTTACGCTGTTGCCCGCGAATGCTGGCATCGCAGTGCCTAATGCCAACGTGGCGATTGTCACCAATTTCAAGCTTTTCGTTGTCGAAGTCATGTTATTTCTCCTTGTGGGCGCGTGGGGGATATGGGGGAGTTGCGCCTCAACGATTGAAAGCTTAGTCTTGCGAAAACGCATCAGCAATGACAAAAAAGCAACTTGGAAATGCAAAAATGCATAACTTCGATTGGGACGATGTCCGCATATTTCTGTCCATCGTGGAGCACGGCTCGCTGAGCGCAGCGGCCGAGGCCTTGGATATCAACCAGAGCACCGTCAGTCGGCGCATTTCTTCGTTGGAAGAGAAGCTCGAAGTGTCGCTATTCGAGCGAAACCGCGGCAGTCGGTGGTCCGTCACAGCGGCGGGCGAGCAGATGTTGGATGCGGCGGAACTCATGAACGACAGCGCCAATATGATTGTTCGAGAGGTTGTGCGTAACAGCACGGAGCTGCGCGGTCACGTGTCTGTGACGTTTTCCGATATCGGTGCACGGTACCTGGCCGTACCGGCACTCGCGGCACTGGCACGAACATGGCCCGAACTCCAGTTGACGATGAATGTCAGCAATGACCTGTTGGACCTGTCTTCACGCGAGGCCGATGTTGCGTTGCGCATCGCCGATAACGTGCCTGGGGACATGTTGGCGACTCGCATTTGCAGCGTGTCGATCGGTGTCTACGGGACCCGTCATTGGTACGACCGCTTCGTCGCTGGCGAGCGTCGGTTACCGATGATCACGTGGATCAAAGACGGTGACTTCGGTGGCTTGGTGGGTAACTTACAAACAGATTGGGATGTGAAGTATCGTTCCAACAACACGCAGGCGATGCTGGAGTTTGCACGCGCTGGACTCGGTGTCGCGCCACTGTCTTGTTATGAGGCAGGTGATGTACCGCAGCTCGTTCGGTTCGAAATGTTCCCGCTGATCGAAGGACCTGGACTTTGGGTGTTGTCGCATTCTGATCTTCGCACGACCGCTCGGGTGCGGTTGGTTCGTGATGCGCTGGTCGAAGAACTGATGAAGGCCAAACCGCGCATTGAAGTTCAACCAGCGTAAGTCCATTTAAGATTTGCAAACAACTGTCACGAAACCGCTGAAGGCTCGATCTATCTCTTAATATTTCCCGGCAGGTAAGGCAATGACCGGTATACTCAGGTGTGCCGGTACTCGCGACAGTCTCCCTTCGGTCGATTGCCGCCTGCGTGTAAACCAGTGTGTTTAGATGGGGTAGTTTTTTGGCGGGGTGGCAAATGCCATCTCGTCTTTTTTTTGCTATCGCCAACGGCCACTGACATCGGCGGTCAGTCCTTTGTGAGCACGCCACTCACAATACAGCGCCATGAATGCGAGACCACACATTGTCATGCAAATCAGAGGTACATGTTCGCGCCACGGGTCTGCTTCGCCGGTCAGTCCATATAGCAGTACGAACGACAACTCTCCTAAAGCCATCATCAAAAACAGAATACAAAATGCCAGTAGCATCCATTGCGGCAGCGCACGCCACCAGCTACGAAGCCCGGTGACGAAGCGTTCGCGTCGCAATAGTGAGCGCAAGCACCAGACCAAAACGCCGGTAGCTACAGCGATCATTGCTAGCTGAAAGTCGAGCCAAATCGCGATGTCAGGCGACGATTCGACGCCCGAAATGAACACAACCATCATCGTTACCTGGCAGCTCATGACGGCAAAAGCCATGAGGAAAAGCCCGGACATTGCCGTCGTGTTTTGCATCAATCGTCACTCGCTCTGAAACGTCACGATATTATTTCATGCATGACGCTGCGACGCTGCGTTCTGTCGCTGACCGTCGCCAACAAACCTGATAAGGTTTCACGCAACAGTCGTGATCAGCGGCGCATCAAACTCGGGGAGAGCACTATGGCAGGCAGTCTGTTTCTGCTTTTGGATGATATCGCTACGGTATTGGATGACGTGGCTGCGATGACCAAGGTGGCGGCGAAGAAAACCGCAGGTGTGCTGGGCGACGATCTCGCGTTAAACGCGCAACAAGTGACAGGCGTGAGAGCGGATCGCGAATTGCCGGTCGTTTGGGCGGTGGCCAAAGGGTCTGCGCTCAATAAGTTGATTCTGGTGCCGGCTGCACTGCTCATCAGTGCGATCGCGCCATGGGCAATCACACCGTTACTCATGATTGGCGGTGCGTTCTTGTGTTTCGAGGGTGCAGAAAAAATCGCACATAAACTGTTACACCCTAAAGAGGCTGAACAAGATGTGGCGGCGCTGAGAGAGGCACTCGCTAAGCCCGAAGTTGATCTGCGCCAGGTTGAGAAAGAAAAGATTAAAGGTGCGATCAGGACCGATTTTATTCTCTCCGCTGAGATCATCGTGATTTCTCTAGGGACCGTCGCTGACAAAACGCTGGACATCCGGTTTGGTGTGCTCGCTGCGATAGCGATCATTATGACGATCGGCGTTTATGGGCTGGTTGCTGGGATCGTCAAGCTCGATGATGGTGGCATGGCTTTGGCGCGTAAGGAGAGCAAGACTGCGCAGGCATTCGGACGGGGAATCCTCGCGGCTGCGCCTTGGCTGATGCGGTTTTTGTCGTTCTTTGGCACGGCGGCGATGTTCTTGGTGGGCGGTGGTATCGTCGCGCATGGCATTCCTGCGTTGCATCATCTTGAGGCGCAGTGGTTGCAAGGATTGACCGCACCTTGGGATACGCTGGGCAGCATGGCTTTCGGCGGCGTCACCGGGCTGATCGTCGGTGCATTAATTCTTGCCGTTGTCGAGATCGCAAAAAAGACATTCTCAAAAAAGGACACCGCGGTCGCCTGATCGCAAGCGACAGCTGCATCATTTCGTCAGCTGTAGCCTGACATAACGTCAAATTTTTTCAGAACGGTTGTCAACCGTTTCCGCATGACTGCGTTTTAGTTCCCGAGAGCGGCGATTGCCGCAGAATTTCGGAGCAGAACCATGCAGAAAACACTGATGACCATCTTCCTCGCAATGTTGATGCCAACCGCTTGCGTTACCTTTATTCCTGATGCTGAGGCGGCGCCGTTCGAAGCGCGCCTGTCGGCCGATGGCCCGAAAAAAGAGCGGGCACGGAGTCGCTCAGCGAATAGCGTCGAGCGCCGCAAAACCGTGACAGGACGCAATGGCCGTACTGCAGAACGTACAAGCCGTGCGACCGTTGATCGGGAAAACCGAACCTTGACCCGCCAACAGACGGCCACTGGTCCGAATGGACGGACGGCGACTCGCGACTCTGTGACCACACGCACAGAAAACGGCTATCAGCGCAGCGCTGTGGCGACCGGGCCGAATGGGCAAACGGTGACGACGGAAGCCAATGGTAGCTACGACCCAGAATCCGGCTGGCAACGCAACCGCACCAGAACGGGTCCGAACGGCAACACGGCCACCGACAACGCAACGATCACACGAGACGGCGAAAACGGCGTATCGAGAACACGGGTGACGACCAGCCCAGACGGCCGCACAAGAACCCGCACGGATAATGCGCAAGTCGATCGTGACGCTGGAACCTACAGCCGTGACTCAAGCATTACGCGACCGAACGGTGACACGGTGACAGCCGATATCGATGTGGCTCGTACGGAATCTGGTCGCATCCGCACCGCAACCCGAACCGATGCGAACGGTAATACAGAGACAGTTACGAAAGAGATTGAACGCGAATCCCCCGATGATGAGTGATCCCCCAAGTCACTCTCTTTTTGCACACCTCCCTGTGCACTTGCCGGTGAGCTACCCTGAGGCTCACCGGCCTTTTTTTATGTTCAGGATGAACGGTATGCCGCGGAGGCCAGGGATGGACGGGAGCGGCGATGTTCAGGATGAAAACAAAAGGCCGGATGCGCAACGCACATCCGGCCTACGTCCTGTCATCGGGCAGCGCCCGATTGAACGTTGTTAGCGGCGGCGGCTAACCA
>JBCAZE010000048.1:15178-19038 GCA_039700805.1 Pseudomonadota bacterium
CGTCCTGTCATCGGGCAGCGCCCGATTGAACGTTGTTAGCGGCGGCGGCTAACCAAGAGGCCAGCGAGTCCAGCCAGCAACAGTGCAAAGCCTGCTGGTGCTGGTACAGCCGTCAAGCGGCCGCGAATCGTTGCGCTTTCGCTCGCACCTTCGAACACAGAGAAGGAGTCGATGCTTGTGAAACCAGCTTCCCCTGCCTGACCGACTTCCAGTTCAAGGATGAAAGCCTGAGCGCCGATGTTGAAACGCTCTGATGACATCAGTGAATTGAACGACACGGTGTCGGCTTGATCTTCTGGTGATCCAACGTTTGGCGTATTGATCAGATTCATCATGAAGGTGAACGACTCTGAGATGCCACTCGGTGCTGTAAAGTCGATGCCGATGCTGAGATCGACGCTATCAGCGCCCGTGTTGGCAAAAATTGCGCCGTTAGAGAAGATGAGCGTACCGACGTCGAAATAATCGCCAACGGTGCCGGCAAAACCTGCGCCCAAGAATGACAACGATGACGGTGTGCCGCGACCCCATGTAAAGAAACTGGTGCCTTCACCACTGGTGACCATGCCAGAGCCGCCCATTGCGTTGTCGAACGTCCCAGTCGTTGAGCCTGCTATCGGTGTGGCGCTGGCCGCCCCTGCGATAGCAAGCAAAGAGACCGCTGCGATGCCCTTCGCTAATTTGATTATTGATTTCATTGTTATATCTCCTTGAATTCGCGGACGTGTCGTTCTTTGTAAATGTTATGTCCGCCATATAGCTGAGCAAGAAACGTGCCCGGCGCGTAAGTCAATATTTTGTAATGTGTTTTTTTATGTCACTTCGGCGAAATGTGAACTTTTGTAAACTCCGCCGACAGTATTCACAGTGATCAACGCCGTATGTGCGAGGAAAGCACCATTGCGGCACGGTCCTTTGCCTTCGGTGTCCGGCTGATCAAGCGGTCGTGTCGGATGGGCTGCCCGCTTCGAGCCGAATCAGCTGCGCGACAACACCGGTCATCCAAGAGACATAAACAATGCCGACGAGTCGTTCGTACGCGCCAATCCAATGGTCTGTGACGAAAAATGCGAGCGGTACAAGCCAGAGCCATAGGCCGAGAAACACGGCGCTGTATAAGCCGAGGATGCGATTAATCCGCGACAAACCGGGTTGCAATGCGCCCATCGCGATGCCGATCAGACTGGCGACAATCCACAGTGGATCATTCTCAACAGTCGACGACGAATCTGGCACGGTCGCAAAAAACCAGGCCGTGTAGACGAGTGTGACACCTGCTGCAGCAACCAGCGTGCGCGCAAAAGGCCATAGCTTGCCGCGATCGAGCCCTGCCAGCGCAGCAGCCAAACACAGGTGAGCCAGGCCAAACCACAACAGGCCGGTTGAATGGATCCAGGCGAATGGACCGCGGCTTAAGTCGATGATCGGCGATGTGACCGCATCTAGATTTTCCGACCACAACACGATGACATGGGCGATGGGGGTGAGCAGTGTGGCAGACAGGGCGAGTCGTAACAGCATGTTGCGTGTCCGTGGTCCTCAGGGGTAAGAGTATACGTCTGGTTGTGCGCGCTGGCTCGTGCAATGTCCCTATCTCGGCTAGGAGACACTTCAAAAACATGGATTGTCGGTAGTGAAGACACCTTCGTTTTTGAACTACGTTGGCTCAAGCCGTTGAGTCGCCTGTCGCTAGCGACGTATGGCAACCGATGGCTCCAGCAAAGAGAGTGCACGCGTTCGTCGCGCGTGTCTCGATCTCATGTACGCTCAAACGCGTACGGCTTGGTTGTCCAACGCTTTTTGTATCGCGCTAATCTGGATTGCTTTTAGGGACAACGCGGACGTTGCATGGTTGCTGGGGTGGACGACTGCTTGCGCCATCATGATGGTGGTTAGAGACGTGCGTGCGCGACAGTACCAAGGACTGGCTGATGCATCGATCGATGTCATGGCATGGACCCGCTGGCTCGAGTGGTCATTGCTGGCCAACGGTATGTTGTGGGGTGTCGCTTGTGCGGCGCTGACGTTGATCGCAACACCTTATCAATGGCCTGTCATCGTGTTGATCGCCGGTGGGTTACAAACAGGCAGTGTGTTGGCGAGCAGCTATTTGATGCGGACATTCTTTTTGTTCTCAGTGCCACTCTTTGCGTGCACACTGCTCGCGTTTCTTTGGCTCGGTTTTGGCGGTCAGCCGCGCTTGCTCGTCACGGCGGCGCTGCTCATGGTGTGGTCGCTGTTTATCTTTGCTTGTGCCGCGCGCTTCAGTCGGCACTATCGTCAATCGATCAGCTATGGCTTCGAAAACCTAGATCTTGCGGAGTCGTTACAGTCAAAGAACAAGGAAAACGAAGCGCTCAACGTCTCATTGCGCGATCGTATCGACGAGCTAAAGGCCACGCAGCGCCAGTTGCTCGTGGAAAAAGAGCGTTCGGATGGGCTGGTTGAACAACTGCGTACACTGTCGACGACAGACGGCTTGACCGGTCTCAAAAATCGCCGTTCGTTCAATGAGTCACTCAATGCAGAATGGCGTCGTGCGCAAAGACGCGGTGAGCCTCTCACATTGGCGATCGCCGATGTGGATCACTTCAAAGCGTACAACGACTTGTATGGTCACCAGGCGGGCGACGCCTGCCTTAAGCATGTGGCAAACGTGCTTGCTGGGGTTGCACGAAGAGCAGGCGATTGCGTTGCGCGTTACGGTGGTGAAGAGTTTGTATTGATCCTGCCGCAGACTGACTTGAAGGCAGGCGTCGCAACTGCTGAGCGTGCACTCGAAGCGTTGCGTGCGTTGGCGCTGCCGCATCAAGGGTCAAAGACGGCGCCGCACGTCACGATGAGTATTGGCATCGCGAGCAAGGGGCTTGATCACTCTCAAGACGCGGAGTCTCTCTTAGCTTGCGCCGATGAAGCGTTGTATGAGGCGAAGCAACTAGGTCGAAATCAGGTTGTCACGGCGTCCGGATTGGACGATGTTCGAAGTGGATCCCATGTTTATCGCTTGCAGCAAGGCTAGCCAGGCGTAGACTCCAAACGTGTCGTCTCAACGTGTCGGTCAATGCGTCAGCCACGATACTTGTCGTTGTTGCGTGCGTCGCCGTGTTGAAAAGCAACCTTACGCAAGATCAAGTGTGTGTTGATCAGGAGTGAAACCCGATGGTTAAGATCCGTGCAATAGTCATAGCCATGCTCTTGGCATGGGCTGTCGTCGCGGAAGCGCAAACGTTTTCCCCAGCCTGTACTGACGAAAACTTTCGGCAGTTCGACTTTTGGCTGGGGGAGTGGGACGTGAAAACCAACGATGGCAAAGTGGTTGGCACTAATCGCATTAGCCGGACTTTGGATGGTTGCGTCGTTCTCGAGGAATACACGACGCCAAGCGGATTTTTGGGAAAGAGCTTCAATATCTTTGATAAGACGCGCGGCGTCTGGCATCAGACTTGGGTCGACAATAGCGGCTTGTTGTTGAATTTAGAGGGTGGCGTAGTCGGTGACAGCATGGTGCTGTCCGGCGTGACGACTGACCGCGATGGGGCGACAATGCAGCAACGGATTACGTGGACACCAAACACCGATGGCACCGTACGTCAGCTTTGGGAAGCGAAGAGCCCGATGGACGACTGGCAGGTCGTGTTCGACGGCACCTATCAAAAGCGTGCGAACGACTAGGGAGCGGCCGGAATAGTCCTGGTGTTCTTGATCTGTCGATGCGTTTGAAGGCGTGAGACGCAAACGGTTTGATGAGATATGGTGGGCCCGCCAGGGCGAGCTGGCGAGCGCCGCGACCGAATAGGGAGCGGCTGGAATAGTCCTGGTGTTCTTGATCTGTCGATGCGTTTGAAGGCGTGAGACGCAAA
>JBCAZE010000227.1:0-4338 GCA_039700805.1 Pseudomonadota bacterium
AAAAAAAGGCGGATGGCCAAGCCACCCGCCTTTGATCTTTCGCTTTGAAGAGGTGCGTTACTTCTTCTTGCTGACGCGTTTTTTTGCCGTCGTCTTTTTGGCGACTTTTTTCTTCGCGACTTTCTTCTTGGTCACTTTCTTTTTCGTCGCCGTTTTCTTAGGAGCGGCCTTCTTTGGCGCTGCTTTTTTCTTGGTCGTCTTTTTCTTACGACCTGTCAGCTTCGCAATTTGCTTGTCGATCGCAGCCATCGCCTTATCGACGTGCAGCGCGCGCTTCAGGTGCTCTTTGGCACTCTTGAGATCATCACGAACAAGTTTCAACTGATCGCGTGATTCTTTCGCTTCTGTCGCTGCTGCGTCTTTCAGCTTTTCGAGCTTGCGAATTTGCGAACGCAATTCGCGCTTCACTTTCGCTGAGCTTGCTTTCGCCAGTCGCTCAGTTTTCTTCGCGAGTTGCTCGCGCGCCTTCTTATTGCGATTAACCGCAGATTTCACTTGGCGTGTCAGCTTTTTGCGTTCTCGGTCCAGTGATTTGGTGGCGCGAGTTGCTGCCGTTACCAGCTCCTTCTTCGCCTTCTCCAGCGATTTGTGCTGGGCGTCTAGCTCTTTAGTCATCCGATCGTTCTCCGTGTATACCAAAACAGGCTCGTGGACTATACCGCGAACATTATGTGAATTCGAAAAAAACTGTAAACAAACATCACGGTGCAATGCAGCAATTTGTTCGTTTTTTACTGTGGCGGCGATATGCACAGAGTTTCAAAGTCCGTCGCCGTGTTTCATCCAATGGCTGCACTGGCATCTTGTCTTGGTCGTTCTGGTCGGCGTACTCGAAACGGCGCTGCCCGCGGTTTTTCACCGGCGTATAATCATGGGAACGAAAATGCAGCGAACATAGGCCGTGTAACTATCGATGACGCGTTCAATACATCACATCAATCTTGCCGTAGCGGACCTGCCCAGTGCGGCACAGCAATTCGCTGCCGTCTTGGGAGCAGCGGTCCCCGAGATTGAAGTCTTAGCTGAACGCGAAGTTCAGTTGTGCCGATTTCAATTGGATGCCCAATGGCTGATCTTAGTCGCACCCACCGCCGACAGCAGTCCAGTCGCTAGATGGCTTCGAGAGAACGGGCCGGGTCTGTTCTTGTTGTCTTTTGAAGCAGACGATCTCGATGCCGCACTGGCGGGGCTTGCGAAGGACGGTATTATGCCGTCGGGTGATGTGAGAGAGGGGCTGGACGGCTGGCGTGTGGTCGATATCGACGCCACAGCGACCGCTGGTATTCCGCTGCATCTAACCGAAGAGTCGAAAGTGTGAGGAGAGCGACATGAACTACGAGGCATTCCGAGGCAAAAGCGTTGTGATTACGGGGGCTTCCGCGGGTGTGGGTGCTGACGTTGCGAGAGCGTTTGCTGAACATGGGGCGAGACTCATGCTCGTCGCGCGCCGCAAGGAGCCGTTGAAACAAATCGCTGCGGAGCTCGAAAGTAAAACCGATGTCTGCCTCATGTCACTTGATGTCGCCGATATTGCCGGCTGCAGCGATCTCATCAAAAAAGCGCAGTACGAATATGGCGGATTGAATGTGCTCGTGAACAACGCTGGCGCGCATCATCGCGGCGATCTGATGGGCATCGATGCGGATGATCTCGGTCAAATGATCGACGTCAATCTACGCGCACCGATCGTGTTATCTCGACTCGCCATTCCTGCCATTAAAGAGTCCGGCGGCGGTGCCATTGTTAACGTCGCCTCAATCGCCGGTTGCACGCCGGTGCCAGGTGCGGCGACTTACAGCGCCAGCAAGTTCGGTTTACGTGCATTCACGTTGGCATTGGCTGAAGAGCTGCGCGGCACCAACGTACACGTCGGTGCGGTCTCACCGGGTCCTATCGATACAGGCTTTATCATGGACTCGATCGATGAAGTGACCGACCTTACGTTCTCGCAGCCGATGAGCACAGCTGAGGAAGTGGCTGATGCTGTGCTACGCGTCGCAGCGGGTGAATCTGTGGACATTAAGATGCCGAAGTCCAGCGGTGTTCTTGCGACAATAGGCTATGTATTCCCCAGTATTTCACGCGCATTACGACCGCGTCTCAAGAAGCGAGGCGCCAAAGCGAAGGCGATGTACAAGAAACGCAACGCAGCACGACAATGACAAGCACGCGTCGACACGTAGCGCATGTAAATATCGCAACATTGCGCCACCCTCATGGCGATCCGCGCGTACAACCATTCTTCGATGCGGTGCCTGAGATCAATGCACTGGCCGAGCGCTCGCCGGGATTTGTCTGGCGCGAGACGCGCGACGAGGAGGAAGCAAAGGCGCCTGCATTGTTCGGCGAGGAAAATCTCGCTATTGCCTTGTCGGTATGGGAAGACATCGAGTCGCTCAGAAATTTCGTCTACCGATCTGCGCACAGTGGTTTCCTTCGACAACGTGCCGACTGGTTCCTGCCCCGTCAGGGACCGAACAAAGCCCTTTGGTGGGTCGAACCGGGGCACGAGCCAACGATCGCCGAAGCCAAACACCGACTGGACTGGCTTGCCAAAAACGGTAGCGGCGACGTCGCCTTTGGGTTCAGTGGTCCCTCTTGATGCGATGGGTGTGTCTAGGGCGCACTGTCGTTAAAACAACAAGCATTCACACCGTTGAGGAGCATCATGCAAAAGTTGACAGAGACCGAGCTTACAGCAGCACTGGACGCACTCAGCGACTGGTCGATTAGCGACGGTAAGCTCACGCGCCAATTTCAATTCTCGGATTTCAATGAAGCCTTCGGATTCATGACGCGTGCGGCATTAAAAGCTGATCAGATGAATCACCATCCGGAATGGTTCAATGTCTATAACCGTGTCAACGTGGCGCTCACCACCCATGACGCGGGCGGTTTGACCGCACTAGATATCGAGCTTGCGACGGCGATGAATGCCTATGCCGATGCGATGAGCTAGGGTGTTGTAGCCGGAAGAGGGCTGACGCCGTTGCGCGGCGCGCTTACACGTTCGCGAACGCGTCGCGTGTCAAATTCTCAGGTGTTTGACCGTTAACACGCACATTGTCTTCGATGCGAATGCCGCCGTAGGGTCGCAGCGCGTCGACTTTGCGCCAATCAAGTAGCCATTTATCTTCGGACTCGCGTATAGGTGCAAGTAACAAATCGATGAAGTAGAGACCGGGTTCGATCGTGACCACTTCATTTGGACCGAGTCCACGCGTCAGACGAAGATTTGGGTCGCGTTCGGGTCGCTGCGTTGGCGTGCCGACTTCATCGAGTACATGCCCGCCGACATCATGTACCTGCAAACCAAGGTAGTGCCCCAGTCCGTGCGGCAATAGCGCGCGCGTAATGCCTCGCTCGACCAGTGTCTCAGCGTTGGTTTTCGCGACTTCAGAATCCACTAATAGCTTCGCGATTCCGTCGTGCATGACGTTATGAAGCTCGGGATAGTGTTGGCCCTCGGTGACTTGGGCGCACAGCGATTGTTGCAGCATGTCCATAGCGTCGATCAGTTCGGCGAAGAGCCCGGTATCCGATTTGCTATAGGTGCGGGTGATATCGCTGGCATAGCCGGCCGATTGGGCGCCAGCATCAATCAAGAACGAGTGCAGCTCGGTCGGTACGCGGCGATCGCGATGTTGATAATGCAAAACAGCTGCGTTCTCGTTCAGACCAACGATGCTGTGGTAGGGCAAGTCATTATCGACAAACCCAATCGCCTTCAAATAGGCGTGATGGATGTCGTATTCACTGGCGTCACCGCTGCGAAAAGCAGATTCTGCGGCGCGGTGTGCGATCGCACCGAGACGGCTCGCTTCGCGCATGTGCTCGAGTTCATAGTCTGTTTTCGTGACCCGAGCGATGTCGAGATAATGCAGGGCCGCTCTAGGATTCACTCGCTCTATGCCGAGTGATTGCTCGGCATTGATGGCTTCGCCGATCAGAATAGGCGCGCGCACATCCTGTTTGTGTAGTGCGGTCTTGGCCTCAGCAAAATCGCGTATTGGGGTGATGTCGAAGTACTCCGCCCAATACGGGTCGGGATCGCCGGCGACGGCATGCCAATAGTCGTCTGGTTGGTAATAAAAGAGCTGCGGTGTCTTATCGCGTTGGTATAGGACATAGCTGTTTGTTTGCCCGACCAACGGTAACCAATACAGGAACAGTGGATTGTTGCGAAACGGGTAGGTCGAATCATCCATGAAGTAGTAGTGCTGGGCGCCAGAAAACACGACGATGCCATCGGCCCCGGCTTTGTCCATAGCGCCGTCAAAGGCTGACTTCACCGTCGCGAGATGGGATTCATAAAGCGCTTTATCAGGATGTTGTTCG
>JBCAZE010000049.1:0-18660 GCA_039700805.1 Pseudomonadota bacterium
TCTCGATGATCTGCTCTATGTGGACCTTGCTATTGGTTAACACGGTATCTGCAGAGATGTTGTTTCGCAGTAGCATCGATTTTGAACCGGGCAGACGCCCTAACCGGCCGAACACCGATTCTACGACGGGTTGAAGTCGAAACTCTTCGAACACCGGCTCGGCCTGGCGGCTCTTCGTGATCGCCACGATGTCTGACACTTGACTATCGATATGCTCAAGGCGCCGCGCCGCTTTCTTGAGTAAGGCGTTGGCACCTTTGTTGTCCTTGCGGCTGAGCGCCGTCTCGATGTCGGCCATGATCGCAAGCGTTGACACAGCCGTCTGTCTTCAGTCGTTCGATACGCTGTAGCTGAACTGGCGTAATTCGCTGTCAGCGGCATCCAATCGGTCCAACGCCCGGCTGATGCCATTGGTGATCGGGATAAACACGAACACGCCAGCGGCAACCAGCGTGACTAGCCCGACAACCAGGCAAATTGCTTGTAAGCGAATAAAGCGGGCTGTCTCGGTTTCATCGATTTTCTGCAGGGTCATGACGTAAGTATCGAGATCGCCGAGCAACCCCGCAGCAAGGTGATTCTGAAGCATCTCGCCTTCTGCGCTTAACCGGCCGTCGCTGCCGCCTCCTGACAGGCTAGATAACAGCGTGTTACCCGCTGCGAGGAAATCCTCTACTTTCTCGTTGAGTACGTGTTCTTTGAGTACGGCTGCGGGGTAGCGCTGTTGGAAGCGTTTGGCGAAAGTCTGGCGCAGTAATGTGTCGTGATTGCCGCGCATGGTCATGATAGCCGTTCGGAGTTGATCAACCGACGGGTGATTGTCTACATCGTCCGTGGTCGTGGCTCGCAGTGCATTGAGCGCTATGCGTTGGCTCAACATGCGCTGCATTCCAGCGGTATTGATAAGCGCCGCGTTCTTACTCGATTGATCGATGGCCTGACTGACAAAAACATAGGACGCGATCATGACCAGGCCGAGAATCCCGAAAGCCGAAATACAGCGAATTGTCAGCGCGGTGTCTGAACGCATAGGAACCTTAAGATCTAGGCGACCTAAACAGTCGCTCAATGAAGTAATAATTAGCGGCGAAGACCACTAATTGTTGAGGTTTATGCTTGAGAAAGGTGGCGTGGTGTATTCGCAGCAAGGCCGACATGCGAGTGCGCCATCCAAAGCGTCAATGTGTTGACGATCAGCCGATATCGGAGATGATCTTGCCGCTTGTGCTACCCGTGTTGGCCAACGGTATGCCAGCCAGCTCGCAGTAATCGATACGGTGGTCACTTTTTCTCAACCAATCCATCACATCGTCCAGTACGAGCTCCATATCGAGCGTCGGGTCGTCACCATCGTTCTGTGGTTTAGCGGTGTTTCGCCTATGTTGGCGCGGTCGACGGGTGGATCGCCGCCGCAGACTGGCTTCGGTGCCATACCAGAGCCACGCCGCGAGTGACCATTCCAGTGGTCCGGAAGTTCTAAGATCGTGGGACGAGGGCTGCCTCAACACATGGGCCTGCCAATCTGCGAGTTCTTGTTCGATGATGTCTTGGTTGTTGTGCAGCCATTCCAGTCGCTGTCGGTCGTGGGCGAGGGCCACCCGAAGCGTTTGTAGTTCGACCCGCAACACGGCTTTCGCCTGGACAATGGCCTCTTTGACACTCGCCTTATTCACGGGCGCAGCGGATGGCTCGTTAGCAGAGGTATCGCCCGGTCTGGCGCTTGCGACTGCACGGATGATGGCTGCTCTCAGCCACTTGCCGACATCCGTTTCGCTGGCCAGCAGCGATTGCAATGCGCGCAGCCCGAATGCGCGCTGGTCGGCATCGGTCGCCGTCGCAACGCGAGACAATCGCTCTAGGATCGTTAACGGCTGGATGCGCAGCGCACGAGTATTCGGTGAGTAAATTTCCATTCAGTAGCCATCGGCGGGTTCCGCTGAATATTGAGGCCAATTGCGGCTGTGCGGCGGCGCGGAATGCAGGTACCATTCGCGGGAATAGATAAAGGAGCCCCGCTCATGCTTTTCGATGTCGAGCCGTTGCCTGGTGACCCAATCCTGGCCTTGATGGCGGCGTACCGCGCTGATCCATCTGCCGACAAAGTCGATCTTGGCGTCGGCGTTTATCAGGACGATACGGGCGCAACACCGGTCCTCGCGTCGGTACGAGAGGCAGAGGCACTGGTGTTGTCGCGACAATCCACAAAGTCCTACGTCGGGATTGCGGGTAGCGAGCCGTTCAATGCCGAAATGACAAGCCTGTTGTATGGCGATGCTGGCGTTGTTTCGGATGGTCGCGTTGTGACCGTCCAAAGCGCCGGCGGGTCTGGCGGGTTGCGGGTGGTCGCGGAATTGATCACCAGTCTGCGTCCCGGTGCGACAATTTGGGTGACGACGCCGACTTGGCCCAATCACCGTCCATTGTTGATGGCGGCTGGCGCCAAGATCAGCGAAATTCGTTATTACGATGCTAGCGCTGGAAAAATTGATCGTGACGGCATGATGGAGGACATCGAGCGTATTCCAGATGGCGATGTGCTGTTGTTGCATGGCTGTTGCCACAACCCCACTGGTGCTGACCTGACGCTCGATGATTGGAAAGCGATTGCCACGTTGTGCGAGACCAAAAATTTATTGCCGTTCGTTGATACCGCATACCAAGGTTTTGCCGAAGGACTAGAGGCTGACGTCGCGGGATTGCGTTTGCTCGCTGAGCGAGTGCCGGAGATGGTGACCGTCACATCCTGCTCCAAGAACTTTGGGTTGTACCGAGAGCGTACCGGCGCGGTCAGCATCATTGCCGAGTCCGCTGACAAGGTCAGTGCCATTAAGACCCACGTCTTGAAGACGGTTCGTGCAATGATCTCGATGCCACCGGACCACGGCGCCAGTGTTGTGGCGACGATTCTCAGCGACGATGCACTACGTCAACAATGGATCGGTGAGTTGAAGGAGATGCGTGAGCGGATGCAGTCGTTGCGCCAACATTTCGTCGCTGCGCTGACGGAGCGGGGTCTCGGCGAGCGGTTTGGCTTTATTGCCAAGCAGAGAGGGATGTTCTCGCTGCTCGGTATTTCCAAGGCCGAGATCGATGCACTTCGCGAGCAGCGGCACATCTATATCGTTGGTTCCAGCCGGATCAATGTGGCTGGACTGACCGTCGCCAAACAGGCTTATATCGCTGATGCTTTGGCGGAGACGCTGGCGATCGCGTGAGTGCCTTTGGCGCTAAAATCGCCACCAGACTCCAGCAAGGTGCGGAAGTCCTGGGCCTTTAGTGGCTTCGAGAAGTAGTAACCCTGAATTTCATTGCAGTGGCGTTGGACGAGGTAGCCGAGCTGGTTTTCATTTTCCACACCTTCTGCAACTACGTGTAAGTTGAGGCTTCGGGCCATGCTGATGATGGCGTCGCAGATTGCGGCTGCATCAGGCGCCGGGAGATCATCCACAAACGAGCGGTCAATTTTTAGGGCGTCCAGCGGAAATTGCCGTAGGTAGGCCAGTGACGAATAGCCGGTGCCAAAGTCATCGACCGCGAGCGAGATGCCAATCGCTTTCAGCGTCTGCAAGGCCACACGTGTTTGTTCAACATCGCGCATCAACACGCCTTCGGTGAGTTCGAGCTCCAGGAGTGCCGAATCGATGTTGTTTGTACCGAGTGCGCTCTCAACGACCGAGGCAATGTCGTCCTGCCAAAACTGTTGGCTCGATAAATTGACGGCGAGTGGGCAAACGTCGAGACCGGCGTCTTGCCATGATGCGAGTTGACGACATGCTTCCTCGAGAATCCATCGGCCGAGCGGGACGATCAGCCCAGTATCTTCTGCAATTGGAATGATCTGTGCTGGCGAGATATAGCCACGTATCGGGTGGTTCCATCGCAATAATGCTTCGCCGCCAACAACGCGCCAGTTGCTCGTGGTGACTTTCGGTTGATAGTGCAACTCGAATTGGTCTGACTCAATCGCGCGTCGCAGCTCGAGCTCGAGATCCAAGCGTTCGAGTGAGCGGACCGTCGTCGTCTCCGTACAAAAACTGTAGCCAGAGCGTCCTCGCTGTTTCGCTTGGTACATGGCGACATCGGCGCTCTTCAGCAGAGAATCCTCATTCTCGCCATCGAGAGGGAAGATCGCGATACCGATACTCGGTGTCACTACAAACTCGTGGCCATTGAACTCGAAGGGCGCCTTCAGCGTCTCGATGATGCGCGACGCGACGGATTCGATGTTATTCACCGCATCCATGTCGCTGATGATGATGGTGAACTCATCACCACCGAGTCGAGCAACATTGCTCGGTCCCTCTTCAAGACCTGCACCATTGTGCGAGAGATGATCTGTACTTCTAAGGCATCGTGCGAGGCGGGAAGCGACCATTTTCAACAGTTCGTCACCTGTTGTGTGGCCGAGTGTATCGTTGATGCGTTTGAAGTGATCGAGATCGATGTAAAGCAACGCGAATTGGCCGTCGGTTCGACGCGCGTGTTCCATCGAGCTACTGAGTTCGCTTGAGAAAAGTTCTCGGTTAGGTAGTCCAGTTAACACATCGTAATACGCAAGCTGATGGATCTTACGCGCGGACTCTTTTTGTGCGGTCACATCCCGCACGACGGCGAGCGCAAGCTCATCCGTTTGCGACACGAGGCGAACTTCGTAGTGTTGAACGCGATCGCCTTCGGCGACCAGGCTGAAAGAGCTTTCCACAGCCAGATTTTCTTCAAAGACTGTTTCGAGATGTAGGCTAGCGATGCGCTCTACTTCCTGGCGGAATGCATGCTCCAGCACCGACCAACTACCGGTTTTGACGACGACTTTGCCCGACCCGGTGCCCTCCCATGAGGCGAGGGATGTGTTGTCACCGACGACGCGGCCAGAGGTATCAATACTGAATAACCGATCGGGCATTGCCTCTACGATCGCCTTGACTCTTGAGTGAGAATTACGCAGCGCTTGCTGCATCTTGGTGCCCCGCAAGATATAGCGAACACGGTGGGCAAGCACAGACCACGCAATCGGTTTGACGATGAAGTCGGTGGCCCCTTTTTCATAGGCGGCGTCAACCGAGACTGGGTCTTCGCGACCCGTGATCATGACAATGGGTGTGTAGCGGGTCTCGCGACGGTTGCGAATCCACGAGCACAGCTGGTAGCCGTTCAGGCCTGGCATGTTGACATCCAGCAAGATGATGTCGGGGGTGGTGCGCTCAATTTGCTTCTGCGCGCTGGCGCCAGAAGCGGCATCCATGACGAGGAAATCCGCATGCTCCAGAAAGCGGCGGGTCATCAATCGAATAGTCGCTTCATCGTCGACAATCAAAACGAGTGGCGGTCGTTCGTGACTGCCGGTCTCGAGGATCGACATGATGCCGGTGTCTTCTATCGACATCCTAGGCGACCTTCTTCTCCGCCACGACGTCCAGCGCGGAAACCGAGCGTTGGTAGATGTCTTCGGCTGATGGCCATAGTTCGCTAATGCTGCGCTGATCCCCTTGTTGGCCGAGGTTCTCAAGCCTTGCGCATTGCTCACTGAAATGACGGAGTCCGAGCGCGGCGCTACTCGATTTCAATGCATGTGCGGCGCGTTGAACAGCGTCCGGGTCATCGCCACTAACTCCCTGTGCGATGCGGGCCATCAGATCTTTTGAGGAGACTTTATACTCGAGAACAATCTCGTCGAAGATACTGGTCTCGCCATCGTTATCCAGTTGGCGAATCTCTGCGAGCGCGGTCTCGTCAACGAGTTCGATTTCAGACTGTGATTGCTCCGCAGATGCATCGACGGCGTGGGTCTCGTCTTGGGTGCCCACGCGATCTTCGCCGAGCCATTTACCCAGCATCGCCTCGAGTTGTGCCTTGGTGAAGGGTTTTGTTAGGTAGTCACTCATCCCAGCATCCATACACTTCTGACGATCGCCCGACAGCGCATTCGCTGTCAGCGCCACGACAGGCAGCTCCGCCAATGAAGGCTTGCTGCGAATTCTCCGTGTTGCCTCATAGCCGTCCATTTCCGGCATCTGGCAGTCCATGAAGACGAAGTCATATTGGTTTCGCTCCAAAAGACCGACGGCCTCAATGCCGTTGTTGGCGACGGAAACCTCTGTGCCGATTCGCTTCAAAATTTCACTAGCGACACACTGATTGACGATGTTGTCTTCAACCAGCAACACATGGGGTGTGGATTTCGGTGCGGGCGCTGCGGCGTCGGATGCCGAAGATTCTGTGGGAGTATCCATGGTTTCTTTCACGTAAGGGTGCTGCGAAATACAGTCGAATAATTCGGAGGCTTTCACCGGAACCGCCAGCGAGGCGCGGCTTAGGTTGTCTAGACCAAGACGGATGGTGCTCGTTGACATATCGTCGCCAATCATGACGAGCATCGCTGTGTCATCCCCCTGTGCGCTGAGTTTCTGGAGGATTTCGATCAGGGCATCTCTCTCTAGCTGGTGGCTAGCAAACAGCATGCTGACCGACTTACCGCTTTGACGTTTCTCGTCTAGCACGGCAATCGCGCTTTGTTTGTCGAGCACGGAAGAGACCAAGAGCCCCCAGGATCGGAGGTGCGCCTCGAGGAGTCGTTTTGCCGCAACGTCGTTATCGATAATGAGCGCGTAAGTATTGCGGAATGCATTCGTGATGCGGGAGCTATCCCGTGTGTCGTCGTTCGACTCAAAGACCGGCGCGGTCAATGTGATTGTGGTTCCTTGGGTCGGATCAGACTCGATGGTGATCTCACCACCGAAGATTTCGCACAGCTGATTGGATATCAACAAGCCGAAACCTACGCCTTCACTGTCGTCCAGCATCTCCCGCTGGTCTGGTGTCGCCAGCGCCGCTTGCTGACGGCTACCGGTAAAGCCTGGACCCGTGTCGATCACATGAATATTGATGTAGTCACCGCCGCTGAAGTGTTCGCAAGACGCACTCACCGTTACTGATCCCTGCGTCGTGTAGCGCAACGCGTTACTCAGCAGATTCGTCAGAATCTGCGTGATACACCAAGCATCAAACCCATGGGTATCACGACATGCAGGTGCTAGATTGCAGACAAGCGCCAGCCCTTTTTCTGAGGCATGCGACGCGGCTAACTCTACGGTGTTCTCGATGACTTCATGTAGGCTGCGACCGTGCTCGCTCATTTCTCGTAACATCCTTGTCCTGATTTCGAAACGCTAAACATCGACTCTGACAGCTAGTTATCGGCAGCCAATAGCGACACTTTAGGGTTTCGAGACACCTACTGACGTGGTTTAAGATATTCCATAGCCGGTCGAAAACTACGAGGCAGTACGTTAGACAGACAAAGGATGATGTCTATGCAAGTTCTCGTTGTAGAAGACAATCAAGATGATCTTGATCTCGTGACAATGTCGTTGCGTCGCACAGATCGCAGTATTTCTGTGAGTGGCGCGTCAACGATCGGTGAAGCGCGAGAATTGATGGCGGCGAGAGAATTCGATATCGCCCTGCTAGACCTTTCTTTGCCTGATTCTTTTGGGCTCAGCACCGTCAAAGAGCTGCAACGACAGAATGATCAGATGCCGATTATCGTTCTTAGCGGCGACAGCAATGAAAACACGGCTTTGGGCGCGGCACGTCTCGGCGTGGAGGATTTTGTGGCCAAAGGTGACTACATTGGCGCGCCCTTCGTGCGGACGTTGCGCTACGCGATCGAGCGGAAAAAAGGCGAGCAGCGCTTAAGGGATATGGCCAACTATGACCAGTTGACCAGGCTCTCGAATCGTCAGTTTTTTAACCGACAGTTATTAAAGGCCATAGGACATGCAGAGCGATCTGATGAAACACTCGGCTTACTCTTCATCGATCTCAATGAATTCAAGGCAGTGAACGATACGTTAGGGCACCACGTAGGTGATCAGTTGCTCGCGCAAGTCGCGGCTCGCTTAAAAGGCTGCGTCCGATCGAATGACATTGTCGGTCGCTTAGGCGGTGATGAATTTGCGGTATTAGCGGAGACCCTGACGGACCCGCTAGATGCGGAAGTTGTCGGTACCAAGATCGTCAATACACTGAAACAACCCTTCATTATTGCCGGTCACTCGATTTCCATTGGCGCAAGCGTCGGTATTGCCATGTACCCGCACGATGCACTCGATGCGGAGGAGTTGATGACCAGAGCGGACCTCGCGATGTATGAGGCCAAGCGCAATGGCAGAGGCGGGGTTCTCTTCTACTCCGAAGATCTCAACTATCACGCGAATGAGCGCACACGCATGATTCGAGAATTGCGGGCGGCCATGGAGCATTCCGAATTCGATGTGTACTACCAGCCGAAAGTCTGCACGAGCACGCATGATTTGGTGGGCCTTGAGGCACTGCTACGCTGGCATCACCCGACCCGTGGCACGCTGTTGCCATCGGAGTTTGTACCGTTCGCAGAGGACAATGGCATGATGGCCGCCATCGACGAGGTGGTGCTGGGTCGCGTCGCCGATGACTTGGTTGCATGGCAGGCGGAAGATCTTGACCTTGTGCCAGTGTCCGTCAATGTATCTGCCGCTTTCGTGTTGAGAGAAGACCTATTCGATACGATTACTGCGCTGATTGAACGCACTAACGTGGATCCAAATTATCTTGAGTTCCAGCTCACAGAATCTGTGCTTCGAGCGGAGCACGTTGATACCCGTAAGGCGCTGGCTCGAATCCACGCGATGGGAATCGGTATTTGGCTGAACGACTTTGGCAACGGCTACTCCACGCTTGGCTATCTCAATGAACTCCCGATGGATGGTATCTGTATAGCTTCGGCGTTCGTGCACTCTCTAGATCAGCGTCGGACGCAAGCGATCGTTCGCTCGATCGTCACCCTGGCCGAGAACCTCGATCTCGGCGTTGCGGCCGTCGGTGTTGAAACCGAGGCACAACTCATGATGCTGAAAGAAGTGGGCTGCGACCGCGCCCAGGGTTATTACTATGGTGAGCCGATGAATATCGACTTAATCAAGGACCGGTTTTTGACAGACCGGCAAGGTACTGTCACCAGCATTATGCGTGCGCTACCGCTTCAGGAACTGAGACGCTTTTGATGGATAATCGTTTTGATGAGTTCGACTCGACCGCGGTATTTTCTCGCGTCTTGTCGCATGACCTGGGCGCGCTTGTTCGAACAGCGAAGCATCTTTCCGGCTACGTTCGCGAAGATATTTTGCGTGAGGATCTAGACTCGGCGATGCATGCACTTGGCATGCTCGATATCCGACTTGCCAATCTCGATCGGTTTATCGCCGAGCTCATTCGTTTTTATAGAGCAGGGCAACGTCCGATTTTGATTGAAGAGTTCAGTGCGACGGCAATCGTCCGAGATATCTTTCAGCGCGGTCAATTGCCGGTGACGGCGCAGTTGCGGATTACAGCGAGCCAGGACCGTGTGTTGACTGATCGTGTCATGCTGCAGACCGTGCTCAAGGAACTCATAGAAAATGCACACGTGCATCACCCCGATCCGGAGGATTTGATTCTCTCTGTCGATATCTCGCAGTCAGAGGATAGCCGCGTGATTATGATCATTCGGGACAACGGCCGAGGTCTTGGTCGACTTGACCCGCGCGTTGCATTGCAGCCGTTTGCTAAGTCGACGACGCGACAGAATGCTGCTGGTCTCGGGCTCGCCATTTGTAAGCGAGAATTGGATGCAGTGGGCGGTGAGATTTGTATACAGCCGGCCAGAGGCGGATTATCCGTCGCGCTGGTGCTACCTGCAGTGGCCGATATCCCGGCATTGCCTGAGAAGCCGGAGATTACCCCAACGAAAGGCGACTCGGGCGGACCAAATCTCAGAATCGTCTAGACGTTCTCTTTGCTTTTCGTTTGATTTAGGAGTCGACGTCGGACGAGTCGCTCGTGCTGTCTTTACGCCAGATCGATAGGGAGCGAGGCGCTGCAACGCCCATTTTGACGCGATGGCCAGCACCCGAGAACACGGTGATCTCGATTGGGCCATCACCAAAAACTTCTTGCACTGTCATTGTTGGATCGATGTCTTTTGCCGGCTCAATCAGAATAGATTCGGCGTTTCGGCGGCTCACAATCAGCATGACGTACTCCCTGTCATCGCGTTTCGGGTACCAATCGTCCTAGACTTCAGCCAGTGCCCGGTATTGTCCCGTCGTCTCGGTCTTACCGCCCGGGCCGTAGGTTTCAGGGTCCTGTTCTTGCTGTCGAATAGCGTCGATCGCGTCACTGTGCATTTGACGTTGCGATGCGATGATTGTGCCGTTGGTGTTATTGGCATCCCGGCATTCCGCCAGTCGTTTTAGTGTGGCGTTCCATACACGGGTCAGGCTCGCCTCGTTGTTGTCATTCTTGACAACAAAGCGCTTCATGGATTCAAGATCACTGGGCATATTGCATGCTTCAAGCAACGCGATGCGTTGCTTTTCATGTTTCTCGAGTTCTGCCAAGTGAATTTTCTTGCGGCTGACCGCATCGTTCAAAGCGCTTGGGTCTCGAGACTTAACAGCCGCCCGTTCGTCATGCAACGCTTTCAACAGCAGATCGCAAGAGTGCAACGTTGCGCTGAGCAACTTGTCGCACTGTTCGAATCGCTGTTGGTGGCTAGTGGTCATGAGTGAAGCTACTTACGTTCGCCATCGCTACGCAGCAGTTTTTCTGCAATCGCCTGATCGTCAACCTGGTAGTTGCCATTGGCTATCGCGTCCTTCAGTTCACTGACGCGCTGCGTATCGACGCTGGCTGCTGAAGCCAGTTCGCTTTCAACGCGCTGTAGCAGTTTCGCGCCGTCGGTGAGTTCTACCGTTTCGCCGGATCGCTCCGGACCAGACTCGGGGGTACTCCCCGCACTTTGTTTCTCGGCAGCCACCCGCCTTGAGCCGGTAACATCGTTGATACCGGTCAGGGAGCTAGGCGGCACGCCTTTGATGTCATTCGCCATTTCAGTATTCCTGACTATTTCCTTATGGTGCTGTAGCGGCCATTCCCGCACGACCTTTAGGGTTTTTCGAGAATGAGTCGACATTTTTTGCCGTCCACAATGTGGTAGCGACGGGCGCTGGTATTGATTAAGTCAAATTGTGCTTTTTTTTGTCAAATTTTCGATCTTGTGGTGCCGATAGCAGCCTGTGCAAGTGAGTTACGGCACTTCAACGGTGGTTTGATCACGGACCACGCCTTCGATAATCCGACCGGAGCTTAAGTTCTTGACCATAATTCGCTGGCCTACAACGCCATCGGACATCGCGGTACCGCTCATTTTGATATGAATACTCGCGTCCTTTGCGACGATGCTGAGTATCTGACCGCGTTTAATCGCAGGCATCGCTCGCACATCATTGGGTCGTAATACGCTACCCGTGCTGACGGTTCGGAGTAGCTTGCGTCCGACCAACAGCGCGACGTCATCAACGAAACCACCCGCGAGTCCACTCAATGATTGGCGTCTTTTCTCGAGATCGGTGCTCTGTAGAACGTGGCCTCGTGGCAAACTGCGGTTAACCACGACGACGTCTGTGTATTGGCGTACCTGTGCTTGCACATAGATTTTCCACCCCGGCGAATCATCGCAACGGACTTGGATACTGATCCGTTGCTGTCCTCTGATCTGTGACAGCAGCTCGGCTTTCAACGGGGCGGCACACTGCTTGAGACGCAAACGCGAGTCGGGTTCACGAACCTCAACATCGTAATCGTCGGTCTGCCCCTGAAACGCGTCGATGACGGCGCCCGTCGCGGCTTCCACGATCGTATCAAGCGGCTGCCATGTCACGCTGCTCGCACTAGCCAGTGGGCTGACGCAAAAGATCAACAACAAACACGCTGTCAAAAAATTGTCACCGCCGCGCCGAGAAGTGGATTGATGGCGCCGATGGATCAAACCCGAGTGATCGCATTTCGTGCTAGTAAATAAGGGCTTTTGTGTCGTCTTCTCGTTCATGCGGTGTACTCATGCTGGTCGCAGAAAATCGGCTTGTTGCCGTTTGTTGTGATTGAGTTGCAACGTTTGTGCCAAGCCGAATTGCCCGAAAAAAGCCGAATCTTTGACGCCTGGCGGCAATGACTTTCCTGAATACCGGCAGATGCTTGCCGTTGTCGACGCAACGATCACCAACACAACTGGCGTTTCCCCACAAAAAGAAGGGTTTAGCGAATTCTGGCACGCCGATTGCTAGAGACTTATCGGGAACACTTTTTGTTGATGCACGGCAGGAGGCCGAAGATGGACATCAATCCTTTCGCTAAACATGCAGAAGCGCTCAAGCTTCGCGGTTATCGCAATGAAGTGTTGGCAACTAACATTGCTAATGCAGATACACCGGGCTACAAGGCGCGCGACTTCGATTTTGGCGCCGCGCTTGCCGGTGCCAGAATGGATGGTATTCCGCTGGCGCGCACGGACGCGCAGCATCTCACCCCGACAGGCGGGCAATCGCTGTCCACACGCGATGCTTTGGCATATCGCGTGCCGTACCAGCCATCACTTGACGGTAATACGGTCGAGTCCGATATCGAACAAGCCGCCTATGCCGAAAACGTCGTTGGATACCAGGCGAGTCTGAATTTCCTCAATCAGAAGATTCGCGGCATTCGTGGCGCAATCAAAGGAGAGATCTGATGGCTCTGAATCGAGTTTTTGATATTGCGGGATCTGCGATGGCCGCGCAGTCGACGCGCCTGAATACGACAGCAAGCAACCTTGCCAATGCCGATAGTGTGAGTGGCGATCCCAACAAGGTTTACCGTGCTCGCCAACCGGTGTTTGAGGCGGTACCGACATTTGCTAACAGTTTGCAAGGTGAACAGTCTGCGATGGCGGTAAGAGTGCGTGGTGTCATCGAAAGCCAAGCACCGTTAGGCCAACGTTTCGCGCCGGAGCATCCCGATGCGGATGAAAACGGCAATGTGTGGACGAGCAACGTCAGCACCGTGGAGGAGATGGTCAACATGTTGTCGGCGTCTCGTTCCTATCAATCCAGTATCGATGTGATGAATACCACCAAGGATTTGCTGGTGCAGACCTTGTCAATGGGTCGCTAGTAAAGGAATGACAATGACCGCAATAGACACAATCAGACAGTTTCAGGATCTAGGACTATCGTCGCCACCCGTTGAGCCGACGTCACAGTCTGTCGGCCAAACCGAATTTCTCGAGTTGATGCTGGCGCAATTTGAGAATCAGGATCCATTCGAGCCAATGGAAAATGGCGAATTCTTAACGCAGCTGGCGCAGTTCAGCACCGCGACGGGTATCGAAGAGCTACAGGCGTCTTTCGCTGATTTCGCGAGCAGTCTCAACTCCGACCAAGCGTTGCAAGCGGCGAGCCTCGTGGGCAATGAAGTGCTCGTAAACTCGGAGCTGGTCAATCTCTCTATCTCCGGTAATCCGGTTAATGGTGTTGTCCCGCTGGAGCGTGCCAGTGGCAACGTGACTCTAGACATTCTCGATAGTGCAGGGCAATTGGTGCGCAGCATGGAGTTGGGCGTGCAGCCAATCGGACAAACGGAATTCCGTTGGGACGGCCGCCTTGAGAATGGTGACGTCGCGCCATCAGGCGTTTACACATTGAGCGCGCGTGTAGCGCGCGGCGGTGAAGTCGAGAACGTACCAACGCTAGTTCGCACGGCTGTGGACAGTGTGCTGTTAGGCCAAAACGGCGGCGGCGTTTATATCAATAGTCAGGAACTGGGCGAGTTTGCATTCGACCGAGTTCGACAAATTTTTTGAATCTTGTTAGCGGAGATAACACATGGTTTTTCGAATCGCACTCAGTGGCATTAACGCTGCTTCCTCAGATCTCAGTGTAACGGCGAACAATATCGCGAACGTCAACACGACGGGCTTCAAGGGGTCGCGTGCTCAGTTCGCTGACGTTTATGCGGTTGGTACACAAAGTGTATCGAACACGGTTGGTGGCAGTGGTGCGCGTGTTGCTGAGATCACTCAGCAATTTACGCAAGGAAACATCGACTTCACTGAGAACAGTCTCGACCTGGCGATATCTGGTGAAGGCTTCTTCGTTTTGAGTGACAACGGCTCCCGGCTGTACACAAGGGCGGGGAACTTCAGTGTCGATCGAGATGGCTATGTCACGAGTTCGCAGGGACTGCGTGTTCAGTCATATCCCGTTGGCGCTGATGGCTTGTTCAACACCGGTAATCTGTCGGACCTTCAGTTGAACACCGGGGCGAATCCACCGCAGGCGACGGAACGTATTTCGTTCGGTCTGAACCTTCCGGCCGATGATTCAGCGCCTATCAACCCTGTGTTTGATCCTTCTGATGCGTCGAGCTTCAATTACACAACGGCGGTCACCGTCTTCGATACTTTGGGTGCGGGCCACAATGCGACATCGTATTTCATCAAGGGCGCAAACCCCAACGAATGGACAGTGCAAACGACCATCGATGGCAATATCGTAGGCACGCCGCAGCCGGTGGTCTTTGGTCCGGATGGCACGCTGCAAACGCCAGCGACCGGGTCATTCGGTTTGGCGGCATACGATCCAGGAAATGGTGCCGACCCGTTGACCGTTGATTTGCAATTCGTAGATACGACCCAGTTCGGTACAGAATTTGGCGTGAACTCAGTCACGCAAGACGGCTTTACGACCGGTCGCCTAACAGGCATCGAAGTATCACCGACCGGTGTTGTATTTGCGACATTTACCAATGGTCAGTCGACGGCGTTAGGCAAGCTGGCTGTGGCTTCATTTGTTAATCCGCAAGGTCTCAGTCAAAACGGTGATACCAACTGGGCGGAGTCGTTCACCTCTGGAGACGCAGCGCTCGGTGATGCTGGCACAGCGCGCTTTGGCCTGATTCAAGCCGGCGCACTTGAGGCGTCGAATGTCGATTTGACCGCGCAGCTAGTCAACATGATCACCGCGCAAAGAAATTTCCAGGCCAACGCGCAGATGATCTCAACGGCTGACACTGTGACGCAGACGGTCATCAACATCCGTCGTTAATAACGACTGAGTAAGGAATCACGGGAAGCATCATGGATAGACTGGCTTACGTTGCAATGACAGGTGCGAGGCAAACGGAAATTGCTCAGACCGTCAACAACAACAATCTGGCGAATGCCTCAACAACAGGCTTCCGCGCAGATTTGCATGCATTTGCATCGTCGCCAGTAGACGGGCCAGGACGGCCCACCCGTGTCAATGCGGTCGGAGAGACGTTTGCCACAGACTTTACGCAAGGCGCGACCCTCGCAACCGGGAGGGATCTCGATGTCGCGATTCAAGGTGACGGCTTCTTCGCTGTGCAAACACAGGACGGCAGCGAGGCTTACACGCGGGCAGGCGACTTTCGCGTCAATAGCGTCGGACAGTTGCTGACGGCCGCTGGTGATCAAGTGATGGGTGAAGGTGGCCCTGTTGCCATTCCGCCCAGTACGACAGTCACCATCGCCACGGATGGGACGATTTCCGTCCGCCCGCTAGGGCAGGCGAGTAACGCGCTCGCCACCGTTGACCGATTGAAGCTTGTAAAACCCGTGCTTAGTGAGATCGAGAAAAGCACCGATGGGCTCATTCGTCGGAAAGATGGGTTAGTAGAGCCATCGGACGCGAATGTCTTACTCACGCCGGGTGCCCTTGAGACCAGTAACGTCAACGTGGCGGAGTCATTGGTCAGCATGATCACGTTAGCAAGACACTATGAGATGCAAGTCAAAGCGATCAAAACCGCAGAAGAGAACGCGGATAGCGCATCGCAACTATTGAAGATGCGATAGAGGAGTAGACAGAAATGAACCAAGCACTGTGGGTCGCTAAGACCGGACTCGATGCTCAGCAAACCAAGATGACGGTGGTGTCCAATAACCTGGCTAACGTCAATACGAATGGCTTCAAGCGTGGACGCGTTGTCTTCGAGGATTTGATTTATCAAAACCGTCGGCAAGTCGGTGCGCAGAGTTCGCAGGACACTCAATTGCCATCCGGGCTGAATGTCGGTACCGGTGTGCGCGTCGTAGCCACCGAGCAACTACATACGCAGGGTGGCTTGCTCCAAACTGAAAACAACTTGGATGTGGCGATTCAAGGGCGAGGGTTTTTCCAAGTGCTGCTGCCGGACGGTACGCTCAGCTACACGCGCGATGGATCTTTTCAGCTAAACGCGCAGGGACAGGTCGTCACGGCGAGCGGCTACGCTGTGCAGCCAGCGATCAACATTCCGCCGGCCGCGCAGTCGGTCACCATCGGCACAGACGGTGTCGTTTCAGTTCAATTGCCAGGCCAGGCGGCGACGACGCAGGTCGGCACGCTGCAGCTCGCAGACTTCATCAACCCGGTAGGTCTTCAGCCGCGCGGTGAAAACCTTTATCTGGAGACCGTCTCGAGCGGCGCTGCGCAGCCAGGCACAGCCGGACTCAATGGTTTAGGTCGGCTGCAACAGGGTGCGCTGGAAGGCTCCAACGTTAACGTCGTCGAGGAGCTCGTCAATATGATCGAGACGCAGCGCGCTTATGAGATGAACTCAAAGGCCATCTCGACGAATGACCAGATGATGCAGTTCCTAACGAACAACCTCTAAGGCAACGGTGACAAAACGATGAAAGATCCACAGATACCGCGGAACGCCGTTAAATACTTAGTCTGTCTGCTGGTGTTGCCCGCAGGCTGTGTCGTCAACATGGGCGGTCGTGACTACGCGCCACCCGAGATTATCGCACCGCCCCCTAGCGAAGTCGTTGACGGCGCAATCTACCAAGAAGCGCGCGACATTCGTCTCTTCGAGGACCTTCGGGCGCATCGTGTGGGCGACATTCTGACCATTAGCCTGCAAGAAAACACATCGGCACAAAAGTCAGCGAGTACCAGTACCGACAAAAGCAGTTCTGCGTCGATCAATAACCCGGTGATGTTTGGTCGGAACTTCCAACGCAATGGCAAAAACCTTCTCGATGCCAATCTGGGTAGCAACAGCGATTTCAGCGGCGAGGGCAGTAGCAGTCAGAGTAATAGTCTCAATGGGGACATCACTGTCACCGTGGTGGAGCGTCTCTACAACGGCAACCTACGCGTACGCGGCGAAAAATGGGTCACGCTCAATCAGGGTGATGAGTTTATTCGTCTGTCCGGCATCGTGCGTCCTGCTGACATCAATCCGGACAACAGCGTGGCATCGAGTCGCGTTGCTGACGCGCGAATCACTTACAGCAGCAAGGGAATTTTGGCTGCTGCGAACAAGATGGGTTGGCTGCAACGTTTTGTGCAGTCGGTTTGGTACCCCAACTAGCAAGGAACGTATCATGCTATACCGTTCAAAATCGCTTTTGCTTTGCGTCCTTATTGGCGTGTCGCTCGCACCGAGCTTGTCGTCTGCGGAGCGGCTTCGTGACCTCGCCGCAGTGTCGGGTGTACGAAGCAATCAACTCGTTGGTTATGGGCTTGTGGTTGGTCTTGACGGTACTGGTGATCAGACCGCGCAGACGCCGTTTACCTTACAGAGCTTGCAAAACATGCTGAACCAATTCGGCATTCGTGTTCCCGAGGGCGTGGTGCCGCAGCTGACCAACGTTGCGGCGGTTAGTGTGCATGCGGACTTGCCGCCCTTCACGAAACCAGGGCAGGCGATTGATGTCACGGTATCCTCGATCGGTAATTCCAAAAGTCTTCGTGGCGGGAGTCTTTTGATGACGCCGCTGAAGGGTATCGACGGTAATATATATGCTGTGGCACAAGGCAACCTGATTGTGGGCGGCTTTGGTGGTGAAGGTCTAGACGGCTCTAGAATCACAGTCAATATCCCAAGTGCAGGTCGCATTCCCAACGGCGCGACCGTTGAGCGAGCTGTCGGCGGTGACTTCAATGCCGGTGAGTACGTCGTTCTAAATCTCCATTCGCCAGACTTCACGACCTCTAACCGTGTGGCGGGTGCAATCAATTCAATGCTAGGAGATGGCGTTGCTGTTGCGATGGATGCGGTTAGCATTCGCGTGTTGGCGCCCATGTCACCAGGTCCACGTACATCATTTCTGAGTGTGCTCGAAAATATCGAAGTTGAGCCTGCGCAAGCGGCGGCCAAGGTCATCATCAATTCGCGGACAGGCACTGTCGTGATCGGCGCCAATGTCAGGGTAAGCCCCGCGGCGGTCGCGCACGGTTCGCTTGTCGTTACGATCAGCGAGCAACCCGAGGTCAGTCAGCCGAATCCACTGGCCGACGGTGAGACGGTGGTGATATCGGATTCCGTCGTCAATATCGAAGAAGAAGACAGCCGCATGTTCCTTTTCGCGCCGGGAACCGATCTCAACGATATTGTCCAGGCGGTGAATCGTGTGGGTGCAGCACCGGGGGATCTGGTTGCGATCCTTGAAGCGCTGAAGCAAGCGGGTGCATTGCGCGCTGAGCTGCTTGTCATCTAGTGCGATGACTAAGATTAACGATTTTTCGCAGTACGCTGCGCTCCGAGCCGACGCTGTCGCCGGTCGTGAGACAGCACTGCGAGAGGTCGCCGAACAATTCGAAGCCTTGTTCGTGCAAAACATGCTCAAGAGTATGCGAGATGCGAGTTTCGGCGACGCTTTGTTTGGTGAAACCGGCGGTCTCTACCGCGATATGTTCGATCAGCAGGTAGCGGCAGACATCGCAGCTGGTCCAGGTATCGGTTTCGCAGACATGTTGGTCAGACAACTCGGCGGCGATCGCACAGCGGCGCCCGCTGGCGACGACTTGAAACTGT
>JBCAZE010000228.1:0-4294 GCA_039700805.1 Pseudomonadota bacterium
GATTTCGACAAAGCACTGTTTGGACACATCGGTTACGCCATCAGCAACGCAGCGCGGTCTTTCGTATTAGCGATGACCCACGCCAAGTTCAGTGATGTGCCTGTACAGTCGTCGACCAGCCGGTACTACCAAAACATCAACCGCTACAGTGCGGCTTTCGCGCTTACCGCGGACTTTGCCATGCTGACCCTGGGTGGCCGACTCAAGATCAAAGAGCGCTTGTCGGCGCGTCTTGGTGATATTTTCAGCTATATGTATATGGCGAGCGCCGTGCTCAAACATTATGAGAACCAAGGGCGCCAACCTCAGGACTTGCCACTGGTCGAATGGTCGGTCAGAACGCTCATGTATCAAGCGCAAGAGCAGCTGCATAAGTTCCTGCAAAACTTCCCGAATCGCCCGGTGGCGTGGCTGCTGCGCGCGTTGATCTTCCCACGCGGTAGAACGTATTCAGCGCCATCCGATCGCATCGGACAGAACATCGTTGAACTGATGATCAGCCCATCTGGCGCACGTGACCGCTTGTGCCAGGAAGTCTACCGAGAGCAACATCCCGACAATGCGCTTGGCATGCTGCAAGCGGCGCTTGAGCAAACTGTCGTGGTATCGCCGCTGCAAAGAAAGCTGCGTGAAGCCGAAAAGGCCGGCACCATCAAGTCGAGCTATTTGCCACATCAGGTCGAGGAGGCGCTGGACCTTGGGTTGATTGATAATGAGGAGGCCAAGCTGCTTTCCGATTATCACGAAGCGGTGTCCGATCTGATCGCGGTAGATGATTTTGATCCGTCAGAGATCGGGCAAAGTCCATTAGCGAAAACTGCGACTAAGACGTCGACCAAGAAGACGACGACAAAGAAGAAGACAACCCGTAAGAAAGCGGTCAGTAAGAAAACGACGAGTAAAAAGAAAGTCGCTAAGAAAACCGCTAAAAAGACGGTTAAGGAAACAAGCTGAATAAACGCGTTGTTTATGAAGTCAGTCTGAGTGTCCCCGAGGCGCGAAGCGCAGCGCTCGGGGACTGGCTGCCGGGCCACATCGATGAAATGCTGGCCTTGCCAGGCTTTATGGAAGCTCATCGCTTCGATCCCGAAGCGACGAAAGACGAGCGCGTCATTCATAAAGTCCACTACATCCTTTCCGAGAAGGCGTCGCTAGACCGATATCTTGAGACAGACGCAGAGCGGATGCGCGCACCGGGTGTCGCGTTGTTTGGAGACGATCTTCGGTCTAGCCGCGAGATTCGTGAATTCGAATCGCGCAGTGAAACCAGAGCGCAGCATTGTTTGAACTGCAATGCGGCAATCTCAGGGCAATATTGCTGGAACTGCGGGCAACGGTCGAACACGCGCTTAATCAGCCTGTTCGAGCTTGTCCGAGACGCATTCGGCGACATGTTCGAGCTCGACTCACGCCTGTGGCGCACGTTAATCCCGCTGTTCGCCAAACCTGGGTTCTTGACCGCAGAGTATCTGCGTGGCCGGCGCGCGCGCTACATGCCGCCATTCCGTATGTATCTGGTCATGAGCTTCATCTTCTTCTTGCTGACGACTGCGTTCGACAGCAACAGCGCTATCGAGCTCGATCCGTCCGATGACCAAACTCGGCTGACCGGCATCGAGTTCAATGAAGACGGATTGATCATCAGCACCGCGGATGATGAAGAAACGAATGTGCAAACAACGTCACCGGAACCGGCGGCCGTCCCTTCGCCACCAATCGACGGACAAATGGGTGATACCCCGCTGACTGTAGCGGCATCCGAAACCAAACCACCGGAAACACCCGACAGCGTCGATGACGAAGAGTTCTACTGCAACGTCGACTTCACCGAGATCGGTTTGCCGTGGCTCAATCAACTGGTCACCGAACGTCGCGCTGAGGCTATCTGCGAGCATATCCAGCAAGACAATGGTCAACGGCTGAAAGACCGCTTTATCCAAAATTTGCCGGTGGGTGCCCTGCTCCTGCTGCCGCTCCTCGCGCTGCTATTGAAGTTTCTGTACCCGCTGTCGCGCCGATACTACGTTGAGCACCTGTTATTGCTGGTGCATTTTCACAGCTTTTTGTTTCTCGCAGGTTCGCTGCAATTCGGTTACAACCAGCTGCTAGCGATGACGCCAGCTCCGGACTGGCTGTTTATTGTGCCCAACATTTTGCTCGGTCTTTACATGCCGCTATATCTCTACAAGGCATTACGGCGCGTATACACGCAAGGCCGATTGGCGACGATCTTCAAGTATTTGATGCTATTCGCCGGCTATTTGACGGCAATTATCACGATCATCCTCGGCATGACCTTATATCTGCTCGTGACCTACTAAGGGTTCGTGGGACAACAGCGACATCCACTCGGCATCGTTGTTGGCCCGCTGAGAGGAGATGATTGCGATTGAAACCATCCGCCCCTCTTCATCGGACCACCCGATAGCCCCAGCCCGAAAAACCCTGCCACGAGTACCAGAGCTTGTCCGTATGGCCCGCCGCGCCTACAATGCAGGTGGGGAAAACAAAACATTCATCGCTGATGTCAGGGGGCCGCGCCAGGATTCAGCGACACTAACAAGTGCAGAATTGCCATGATTAATGTAGGAATCAGTGGGCTCGCGGCCTATGTACCGCCCTATCGGGTGAGTCTCGAACAATGGTGTGACTGGACCGGTCAACCATGGTCTAAAATCAGTGAAGTTGTGGGACACAGCTTCCGAATGCGCGGCCACGAACACAGCGTATACACGATGGCCGCGACCGCCGTCATCAGATTGATCCATCAGTACGATATCGACCCGAGCGAAGTGCGTTTTCTCGGTCTCGGCACCGAATCGAGTCTCGATAACTCAGCGGGTGCTGTCATCATCAAAGGCATGGTCGACAACGCATTAACGGCAGCAGGCAAACAGCCATTTTCGCGATCTTGCGAAGTGCCCGAGTTCAAACACGCCTGCCTGGGTGGCGTATACGCGATGAAAAGCGCGCTGCGCGCCCTGGCGTTTGACGGCCGTGGCAGCAAAGCCATCGTCGTCTGTGCCGACATTGCGGAATACCAGCGCGGCAGCAGTGGCGAGCCGACGCAAGGCGCTGGTGCGATCGCAATGTTGCTGGAAGAGAATCCGACGCTGGCGAGCGTGGATCTCGCAGCATCGGGCAGCGCCTCCGATTACCGAATTTGTGATTTCAGGAAACCGATGTTGCGCTTCTGCGGACAGGACCGCAGCGAGTCTCATCAAGTACAGGACTTCCCTGTCTTCAACGGCAAGTATTCGACCACTTGCTACATCGACGAAACACTTCATGCGTTAGCGGACATGTATCGGCGACGTGGACTCGAACCCGCATCGCATCTTGAGTGCGTGCGGCACATCTTTATGCACCGCCCTTATCGTCGTATGCCAGAAAACGGACTCAGTGTGGCGTGGCTGTGGGCACTAGCGAACAGCGGCGCTGCTGACGAGCAGCGATTGCGCGAGTACGCCGCAGTCGCGGAAATGGACGCGGGTGCCTTGCTAGCAGAGCTTCGTGAAGAACATAAAGTCGCCGCACTCGCTGATGCCGACCATCTAAACGACGACACGATGCCGCTCGCGATGGGCCTGATCCGCTTGTTCCGTCGGATGCCCGATTTCCAATCGACCATCAGCGACAAGTTGTCACTCGGCAGTTTCGGCATGCGTGAGCTTGGCAATCTTTATACGGCCGCCCTACCTGCGTGGATGGCAGCAGGCTTCGAGGAAGCTCTCGCCACCGACCTTGATCTGACCGGGCAAGAAGTCCTGACCTTTGGTTACGGTAGCGGAGACGCGGCAGAAGTCATCCCGATGACCATCATGGATGGATGGCGCGATGCGACGGCCAAAATGCAGTTTGCTAAGGCACTCGAAAACGGCATCGACATCAACCAGGCACAGTACGAAGCCTTGCACGATGGCCGCCGTGTACCGGATCTGCCATCGTCTACCGGCGAAGAGTTCTTTGTTGCCGATGTGGGCCGCAAAACCGACCAGAAGTTCCAGGACATCGGCATCGAGTATTACCGCTACCGCGCGTAATAGCGGCGTCGGCCATCGCGGTTAGTGATCTGTATTTTGAGCGCGTCTCTTTGAGCGCCGAAAATTGATCGCTGGCCGCAACTCACTCTTCCCCCCCCCTTCCAGTCAGGTACGGCAACACTGCGGTCATCGGCCAGGGAGCTGTTTTTTGAGCGAGTCTCTTCGAGCGAGAAAAATAGATCGCCGGCCGCAGCTCACTCTTCCGCCCCTTCCAGTCAGGTACGGCAACACTGCGTGTCATCGGCAAGGGA
>JBCAZE010000229.1:0-4293 GCA_039700805.1 Pseudomonadota bacterium
CGCTATAAAGATGCGTGAATCCCGGGATCGCGCCCGTAGCGATTTCAACATGCAGTCGTTCTTCGAATTCGCGGATGGTCTTCATCACGCGATACGCGTCGAGTAACTGGTCTTCGGTCAGCGCCATGCCCACCCCCCCGGATCGTGCGTTTTATCGACCTTGGAGTTTACAAAGCGACCTTGAAAAAAGAAACAGTCCTGACTGTTTTTTTATTGAATGGCGGGTTCGAGACCCTAAAAACAGCAGTTGGGGTTCTCTTCGAGTAGCGTGCGCGCAAGCTCATAAGCCTCATTGAATTCGGCGACGCCCAACCCAAGCATTCGGTCGCGGCGTTGCGACCGAATGAACTCCAAAAATTCCTGATAAGGACGAAGATCACCTTGGTATGGGTTCTCGTGTATCCGCTGGATCGCGAGCTGACCGGCAATAAAACCGAACGCCGCCGCTCGAACACGATCGGGCGCTTGCCCTTCCCAGCCCTCGGCGTATTGGTTCGCGAGAAACGACGCACCATTAGCACTTCCCGCTTCCCAAATCCTGTAAGCGAGCTCGATAGCCTCGTCAGGATGCTCACCAACAATTTCGCTCATATAGACACCCATCGCTGGAACCACACCTTCAGCGGCTGCTTGCTTTATCAGATCGGTCCGATCGTTCCCCGCATCCGCAGGGGTCGTCAGACAAAACCGCCTTCGATTCCGCGCCTGGCGCTCTTCACGCTGAGGATCAAAGTGAACTGAAGGCGGGTTATCCGGGTTGCCCATCCAGGTGCGTGTTTCGTACATTCGCGCAATCCCCGCTTCGAACTCCGCCTCATCACGCGGCGTCGAATTGCAAAGCGCGAGTTCGAACCACAATCGAAATGCAGCAATCGCATTGCCTTCATCGACCAACCCGACAAGCGCTTCGTAACGATGCTCCGGCGGCAGATCAAAAACAGCCCGAACCTCCGGGTCTTCGCCGACTGGCTGTTCTCGCATGGGAACGCTCAGAGACAGGAAAGGTCCGAGCCACGCCTCGGACTCGTCCGTTGAGGAATGAACATCCGCAGTTTCGTCTGCCCATTGAGAGTCCAACTCAACGACGACTGTGTTCATCAGGCTGGTGGGGGCGTCCATTGCAGCCGAAGCAGTGCCATCGGCCGAGCTGTCGTGATCGGGGGTTATCTCTGCTGCTTCTTGCGTGAACACTAACCAGCAGGCGACACCAACCGCTACCAAAACGGCACCAGCAAACATACCTCTCGATTGCCGCTCCTTTTTGGTTCGCTCGCTCATCCGTGGCCCCGTGGATACTGCTGGTCATGCGCGTGCTGCCACAACGTGACAACAATAGCACCGCTCGGAAACTCGTAGCAGGCAACCAAGCGCGTAACTCAAAATTGATTGATTCCGTCCTAGCAGGCGGCGACGCCGATTTGGCGCCACCGCACTGCAGCGTCAGATACCGTCCACCATCAGCTGGAAGCCGAACCAAAACAGTACTGACTGGACAAAATTGAACACCGGCAGCGCAATCGGCAACGTCAGGGCGACCGTCACCCAAACGCGTTGATTTCTCAGCAGAAACGCCACAAGCACAGCGAGCACAGTCCAGGCGACGCAGTGCGCAACGACGCTCCACGGCGCGAGCAAAACCTCGACACTGCGCGCAACTCTTAGGCAATACCCCTCCGTGCCCAAGACCCTTTGCGGCCAGAAAAACAAGAAATTCCCGAGGCGACCACGAACGGGCAAGAACGCGATGGCGAAGATTCCCGCCACCGGAATCGCAACCAAAGTGGCCCAGAAGGCTGCCGCTCTGATCGCGACCAGGCGAAACAGGGAAGGTGTCACAGCATTGCTCCTAAAGCTCGATGCCATTAGGAATGACCATATTCCGCAAAGACACTCACTAACCGCGGCTCAACGCCGAACCCGCGGAAGCCCAAGGGTCGCGCTGAGCTACCACACTTCGCCATTACGGTCGGCACGCGCGACGCCGCGCAATCGCAAACAGAATGCCGAGCAGCAACACCGTCAACAGCGTCACCGAACCGCCGCCGCTACCGCCACGCCGGTAAGACACCTTGATGTCGTCGGGCTGAGTTTTCATTCGTTCTTCAAATCGAACCAACTCAGCCGCGAGATTCTGTTGCATGTTTGCCGTCGCGACCTGCATGCCGCCGAGACTATTGCGTCGAATGGAATCGCCGGCACGCGCCAGCGTGACATCGCCGCGACGTTCGTCGAAGCCCGGCGCTCGGAGAAGCAGTTTTTGGGTCGCGACATCGACCACGGCCAAATCAACGAAGGTTCGAGTGTCATGATCAGTGCCTTCGAAGATGTAGGCCCCCACAATGGTCCAATAGGCAATCGATTGAATGTTGTCCTCAGTCGTCGTGATCTGATCGTAGGACACCAGCGCCATTACATCGACGCCGAAGGCATTCGCGACTTGCCGCATGCCATGGGCACCGCGACCTCCTCGAAGATAAGTTTCTGGAATCACTTGAATCGTGTCGACATAGTCGAGCCCAATGAACTGATCTCGAACGGCCTCTAGCAACTTCAATCGATCAGCCGCCGAAGGTCCGCGATAGCTATTGCCGACCGTCGGAACAAACGCCAACCCAACTTTGAGCGGCAATTCTAGATGTGGCACTCGCTCGGCGACGTCCGGCGGAATCTCGCCATCGGGGTACAAGTAATCGACAAGGCTGGTGGACCCACCAGCTCGACGCTCAGCACGGAGGTTGTCGTCGAAAAACACACAACCAGCGACCGGTATCAGCAAAAGTCCCAATATCAATTTCTTCAACGTGGTCATTGAACGCTCCTTGAAAGCGACTCGTATCACGCTGTCGAACCTGACCAAAAGGGTCGCACAGCGCAACGAATTTCAATGAAGTTGCGCTAAATTCAACATTCGTACTGTATATTGATACTTTCTTGAGCGAACGGGCACGTAAAGCCACATGCAACGCGCAGCGCTTATTGGCGGATTGAAGCAAGCACTAAAGCGGGCGAGACTGACTTATGCGGATGTCGCCAAAGCCCTTGAGCTCAGCGAGGCGAGCGTGAAGCGGCTGTTTCACCAAAGGGACATGAGCCTGTCTCGATTGGAGGCGATTGCCACTTTAGCCGGTGTCTCGCTAACGCAACTCGCCGAGTCGCTGGAGACAGAGATACCGCTGCTAAGCGAGTTAACCCGAGAGCAGGAAACGGAATTGATTAGCGATCCGAAACTGCTGTTGATGGCGTACATGCTGGCCAACGGATCCGATCCCGATGACGTGGTCGCGCGCTTCCATGTTGAGCCAGATGAGCGCCACGACATCCTGAGACGACTCGAACGGATCGGCATCATCGAACGGCAACCGAACGATCGCATCCGGATGTTGATGGCGCGCAATTTCCGCTGGCGACCGGAGGGACCTGTCCAAACCCTGTTCCTCGAATACATCCAGCGCGACTTTTTCAGCGACCGTTTCGAAGGCGACGATGCAGCGCTGTACTTCCTTGGAGGATTTCTATCTCCATCGTCGCGACGCGCACTGTGCAAACGTATTGAGCAGCTCGCGGTTGAAGTGGATGAACTCTCACGCCAAGACGCCAAACTCAATCGCGATGAGCGCCAGCCCAGTGGTGCGGTACTCGCGCTGCGAGAGTGGGAGTTCGAAGCATTCGCTAAGCTGCGACGCGCCTACGAGCCCTCGAGATAGTCGTCCAACGTCTTGTGGAAGTGGCGGATTCTGACTTCCAGATCACCGAGCCATAGTCCTTCGTAGGCCGCGCTGTTCATCCCAGCCTGCACGTTCGGCAGATTGCCGCCATCCTGATCGATCACCATGCCCATGGTTTTCTCGCCGGTCCGATAATGCTTGTGGCGAGGCCGGCGCGCCGGGATCTCGTCTTCATCGACGATGTACTCGAGCATCCAGGTATCGAACAGCATTTTGTTGGGATCGGTGGGATGCGGCCTGTGGCGGAACAACATCAAGTGATCGGCATGCGTGTTGAAGGTGAGATTTGGAAAGACCAAGTAGTTGTAGTCGTCGGTTAACTGATCATCGTTCAGTCGCGAATAGTCGCGACCCTGATCGCCCGCGGTCTTACGGACGTGCTCTTGTACGGTTTTGCGGATCCCATCCACGGGACCCTCGTAAGACGCCGGATCGAGCCCAGCCTCTGTCAGCATAAACTTCAGTGGTGGCGGTATTTCCGGAATGCGCTTGATATGCGGGCTCGTCATGCCGAACGGCACGAGGTATCTGGAATGCCGATCGTAACAGTCGATCTGCACGTCCATTT
>JBCAZE010000230.1:0-4287 GCA_039700805.1 Pseudomonadota bacterium
GCGCCGATAGACACCCCACGTTTTGGGAAGAAAGTCACCAGCGCTATCGATCGGTAAATCGCGAGTCATCGGCGTATCAAGCACCGCTCGCACACCCGCTTCGGTACGAACACCTATGCCGGACAAAACAATGCTCTGGACGCGTTCCGCGTGATTGAGTGCCAGGTAGATGGCAAGAATGCCGCCGCTGTGATGGCCGCAGACATGCAGCTTATCAATCTGCAGTTCGTCTAGAACGGCTATGATCGCGGCGCAATAATCTGGAACTTGGAGCTCCCTTGCAGGATCATCTGAAACGCCATGGCCTGGGTAGTCGAGACTGATGACGGTGTACTGATCATTGAGGCTCGCGGCTAGTTGCAAACACTCTTCAGACGATTGACTGGCTTGATGCAACAAAAGCAAAGGCGGTCCGCTGCCTGTAGTCCAATAGAAGACTTGGCCGAAGGGTGTGTCACAAAATGCTTTTACTCTCTTCATTGCAAATCAGTTTAACTGGTTTGACGCATGATTCTTATAACGGGGCCGTATCGGACTTCGCTTGCTATACCATCACTCATTCATCGCCATCGCCTCACTCAAGCGCGATTCGGCGAGTGTTGTGGTCTTGTGCGTCGCGCCTTGCTCTTTTCTCAAGTGATCGAGTGCATCGATCAGTACCGTCTCTGCGTCCTGAGGCCGACCGACCGAGATCAGCGTTGCGCCGAGCTCAACCTTGACCTCTGAGATCAAAAGGTTTGACTCTTCAAAGTGCTGCCGACGCATCTCGAGCACGCGTTCGAATTCCTGCATCGCAAGCTCAAGCGCACCGTTCTTTCTTCGCGCAACGGCTCGGCCGTAGACCGGGAAAGACCGGTGCAGATGATCAGCGTCAAGACCGATGGCATCTTGAACGCCGATCGATTGGTTGAAGCCGACGATAGCGCCCGCGTAATCCGACTGCTCGATCTTGAGCCAAGCCATGTTGTTGTAAGCGGCGCCGAGGCCGGCTGTGGGTTCGTCATAGTTGAGTTCGAGAACCCTCAGAAACTCTGCGGCCGCGGCAACGGCGCCATCGGTGTCGCCCATGTCCGAGAGGAGGATGCTGTACTCGTTATAGGCGGTGCCCACTTCTGTATGATTCGGGCCGAGCACCTCTTGGCGCACGGCGATGTTGCTTAAGTAGAGCGCCTCGCTTTCTGAGAATCGTTGTTGGTCGCGATACACGTCTGCCAGGTAACGTTGCGACTCGAGATAGCGGGGATGTCGGTTCCCGTAAGCGCGGTCAAGCGCAGCGATCGCGTCGAGCAACAATCGCTCAGCGGTTTTGTCGTCACCGAGCTCTCGGTGAGCAGCCGCGAGCTTCGATAAAAACTCCGCGATAACGCCGGTGTTGTCGCCAGGCAGGTCGCGGCTGATCGCAAGCCCTTCCTCGTAAAGCGCTATTGCGGCTGGCATGTCCCCCTGATAGGCAGTCAGGTGGGCTTGCATCTGAATCGCCTCGGCGACTTCGAACGAACGTTCGCCGAAATGCTGCGCGCGAAGTTGACGTGCCCGAGAGAACTTTTCTTCGGCGGCATCAAATTTCGCGCGGTCTTGATCCACCATGCCACGGACGAGCTGGAGCGTTGCGATCTCGTCAAGCGCAGGGGCTGCTTGTTCGTCGAGTGCTTTCGTCGCCTCGAGATACAGTGCTTCTGCGCGGTCTGCATTGCCGAGGCTATAGAATGCTTCGCCGAGCACACGCAGCATGACGGCACGAAGAGCAGGATCCTCTTCGAGCGTCTGGGTGACACTGTTGGCTCCATTGTTCAGAAGCTCGCGAGCGGTGGTTTCTTCACCCTGGGCAACGTCCGCATGTGCACCGCCAAACACATTGAGCAAAAAGTCACCAATGGCCTCGGCTTTGACGCGCTCCGCCCTCGCGACGTCTCGCTCTTCGGCGATACGGTAGACGGACATCGTGGTCGATGCCACAACGGCGGCAGAGGCCGTTGCAGCGATCACCGTTGGCAGCAAGTTACGTCTTACAAACAGTCGGATCCGATAGGCGATTCCTGTTGGTCTTGCTGTCACTGGCCGTCGGTTTAGGAAACGATCAATATCCGCGACCAGCTCGCGTACCGACGCGTAACGGCGCTCTGGTTCTTTTTGCATTGCCATCAGAACAATATTGTCGAGATCGCCACCGATTGTTTGGGCGAGCTCGCTGACCGTCGCGCTGCGGGCGCGTGCGATACGCGCGAGGTCGTCAGCATTGGTGCTGCCCGTTGTCATACGCGCACTGGGCTTCGACGGTTCCGTCTCACAGATCGCACGTTCGATTTCAGCCGGCGTTGTCGCGGTTTGGGAATACGGATGCTGTCCCGTCAACATTTGATACAAGAGGACGCCGAGTGCGTAGATGTCGCTTGCGACGGAGATTGGCTGGCCACGAACTTGTTCCGGACTCGCATGCAATGGCGACATCATTCGTGCACTTGAGCGTGTCTCCAGACCGTCAATATCGGTCTCCAGCAACTTGGCGATCCCAAAGTCCAACAACTTCGGTTCACCACTGGCGTCAACCATGATGTTGGAGGGTTTAATGTCGCGGTGAATGATCAGATTCCTATGCGCATGATCGACTGCAGCGCAAACTTTGGTGAATAGCTGGAGTCTCGCTTTCGTGTTCAGACCGTTTTCATCGCAATAGCTGTCGATCGACTGGCCGTCGATGTGTTCCATGACGAAATATGGCGCGCCATCATCTGTCTCTCCGCCATCGAGTAGTTTGGCGATGTTGACGTGGCTCAGCGTCGCGAGCATCTGTCGCTCCGCCCGAAAACGTGCGACTAGCTCGTCGGTCGGTCTCTGGATGCCCAGCACCTTAATGGCTACGCGTTGTTGATAGTGTTGATCATCGCGTTCGGCGAGATAAACCTGACCCATGCCGCCTTCGCCAAGTAGATCGATGATGCGATACTGCTGAATGGTGTCATTGAGGATGGCTGGGCTCATTTCCGCTGCGGCTTCGGCAACCGCTTCGGAGAGATCCATGCCGGTGCTTTCGGCGGCGTCCAGCAGCCTCCGGACATCGTCGTAGATGTCAGCATCCCCTGCGGCCGCTTCCTTTAGAAATTGCGCTTGCGCTTCGACCGGTTGCGCCAGCGTTTGTTGAAACAGGGTACGAATTCGACGCCAGCGCGCCGTCGTGTTGTCTTTATACATGATCGCTTCTCGGGTGCTCGGGAACAGACAAGAAAGGCCCGACTCTGCGTTCCGTGCAGAGCCGGGCCGATGCGCGTGTTACTCCGAAGCGGAGAGTGCGAACACGACTTCTACCGTGTTGTCATCAAAGACGATGATGTCGCTGCGTCCATCGCCGTTGACGTCGCCCATGAAGCGCGGGTTGTCTCGGAACGTGTAGCCGCGGGCAAACGAGAACTCTGGCAGCCACTCGCGGGTGACACCGAAGTCACCGCCATCGCCGAGGTTCAGTGCGTAGGAGACACCGCCCATAGCGCTTTCGAGGCTTGGCCCGAAGCCGACGAGATCTAGAAAGCCATCGCCGTTGACGTCCGCCAGATAGCGTTGGTCATCCGGCAGTTGCCAGCCATCGTTAAGCCCGAATTCGTCGGAGAGCGTCTGCAGATTGGCAGGGCCGGTCAGAGCGCCATTCGGCACGATGTCAATGTCTCTCGCATAGGACACCAGTACGCTGTCATCGGCGTATGCGACCACATCCTCGAGCCCGTCGCCATTGATATCCGCTGACGTGCGGATGTTGTTGGCCGTGTCCCAACCGCCATTTTGCGTGAACAGTCCGTCGTAGGTTTCCGTGTTCGAGTACAACGTCGGATCGCGATCCGGCCGAGCTCGGGCGTACGCAGTCTGCGAGAAGCCGAAGCCGACAATGTCGTCGAATCCATCACCGTTGACGTCGAGAATGATGCGCGGCGCTTCGGTGGTCCAACCACCCGAGTTCGGGCCAAAGCGACGAATCGCAAACTCGCCCGGGCTTGGGTCAATGAAGCTCACCTGCGCTGACACTGCAATGATGACGCCGTCGTCGCTGAACGCCACGATATCCGCCAAACCGTCGCCGGTCATGTCAGACAGATATCTCGGGTTGTTACCGAAGTCCGTATAGCCCTGCGCTGGACTGTAGTCCTCGACACACGGATCGCCATTACACAACACCGTGAATTGGCCGTTGCCATCGTTTTGCGCGATGTAAACGCCGTCGGCGCCGAAGACCACGATATCCGGTTCCTGGCTGCCGCTGACCTGCGCCAACATGCGACGTTGGGTGTTGTTGCCAAACCC
>JBCAZE010000050.1:0-18425 GCA_039700805.1 Pseudomonadota bacterium
ATCTTGCGTGGACAAGCCCAAACGGTCGTAACGGATCCGACGGGTGGTGGTATACGGGCACGTTGCGTGGGCAAGCTTGGGCTTACCGGTCACTGGCACAAGCGGCCTATATCACGCCTGATGATCATCCTACGAAAGCGTATTGGTTAGACAAGCTATCCAAGAATATTCAGCGTGACCATTCGCGTTACGTTAGTCCCGGTAGCCAGTACAAGAACAATCTTGGTGCCATGTATATGGCAGAGGGCAACGAGCAATACCGTTTCTACGACTATTTCATGTCATGGACGGCACAGTACTTGGTTGACCTTGGGTTTACTGAAGCCGTGCCGTTTCGCGACTACAAAATCCAGTTTCCGATTGGTTTGATGGGCGGGGATGACAATGGTTATTGCTACCAGTCCGCACCGCGCTACACATGGCGCGTAGGACCCTCCGGAAGTAGGGACCAGTTTTATCCTGACTTTCGGACCGTGTACGAAAACTCTGCGTCGTCAGTTTCTGGGATTGCTTGCGGTTCCACGGCTATGGACTCGGCGCTCGGTGTATCGCGACGCGGCATGATTGGTGATCAGCAAAGCACGACCTATTGGTTTGCACAGATGCAAACCGCGGTAGCTGCCGCTTACGATTCTGGGCTGCAAGGTGGGCGTGACGCCTGGGACAGGCTGAAAGCATCTGGGGTCGAGCCGGATTATCGAGACAATCCGATATGGGGCATTGTGCCGCATAGTGCGGGCAGTCCGGAGGTAAGGGTTGGCCTTCAAGCAAACCCCACCAGCGTCCAGCCAGGGGAGTCGTCGACACTGAGCTGGACTTCCGAGAACGCCGACAGCTGCACCGCTGAGGGAGACTGGGCGGGCAATAAGTCGCTTTCTGGCAGCGAACAAACCAATGGTCTTCAGAACGCGTCGACATTTCGGCTTGTCTGCACCAGCAATACACTCGGGCAACGCTCTGCCGAGGTTGTCGTCAATGTTAGTCAGCAGGCTCCGCCTCCGGCTCCCCAACCAACGATGACGTTATCGGCTAGCGATAACAGTGTAGAAACCGGCGATAGTGTGACGCTGAGCTGGTCGTCCCAGAATACGAATAGTTGTAGTGCAACGGGCGGCTGGGCGAACTCAAGTGGTCCCTCTGGGAGTGTCGTCATTCAAAACATGACTGCTTCGCGCACATTTAGCATGGAGTGCAGTGGTGATGGCGGGGTCGCTACCCAATCTGTGTCGGTTACAGTGACACAATCGAGTACACCTCCACCCACGCCGCCTGGCGATGACGCGCCTGCCGATGAAGAAGATAGCGGCGGTGGTGCGATTGGAGTGCTTTCAGCGTTGGCATTGATGACCTTGCTGGTCTTGCGTAGGCGCAAGAATCGCGTTGTTGCGGAACCAACTAGGTACTGAGGAATGTTCAATGCAACAACTATCCGATGGTCGCCGATAACGGTGGCCATCGTGCTGGGTATCACCGCCTGTAGCTCTGGCGGCGATTCAGATGCTGACAATGCCCAGGGCTCGTTACCCTCACCAGCGCTGTCTTTCACGGCTTCGGCAGCCACGGTAAACGAAGGTGATAGCGTTACGCTCACCTGGGATAGCGCCAACGCCGATTCTTGTGAAGCCAGTGATGATTGGACCGGCAGCAAGTCGCTGGACGGAAACGAAACCATACAAGGCCTTGCAGCAGACAGTCAGTTTACGCTGACTTGTCGCAACTCAACTGGTTCAGTCTCCGAGACTCGCTCGATAACAGTGAATAGCTCGGTACGCCCCGCACCCACGTTGAGCTTCACTGCTGCCCCTTCCGTCATTGATGCCAACGGCACAAGCCAGCTGTTGTGGACTGCCGAGAACGCGGACTCTTGTGTGGCGAGCGGTGCATGGGGCGGTACTAAGCCTGTCAGCGGTGCGGAGGGTACCACTGCATTGGCCGCTGATGCCCGGTTTGAATTGTCTTGCTCTCAAAATCAGGGTCCGTCAGTTTCTCGCGCTGTAACCGTTAGCGTTAGACCTCCGTCACAGGGGCAGAGCGTTTTGAGTGGCGCCGTCGATAGCAGCTATGTCGGTGTCGAGACCTCAGGATTCGTGTATGTATTTAGCGGCGATGTAGCCCCCGATGATCGCGATGGCGGTTCGGATGACCCCGTATTCGTTACGCCTGTCATCCAAACTGAAAACAGTTGCAGTTTTTCGTATCAGGTACCGCAATTATCCAGTGGGCGTTACACGATCGCAGTGACTGATGGACAAACAACAGATCGACCGGACCAGAATGATCAGCTGACATTTCGCGGACGCCAGGTGGTTGATGTCCAACAGTCCGGTAGCGTTGCAGATTTTATCGCCGAGCGTGTTCTAACCGTAGGCCCCGGACGCGATTACAGTAATGTCGCTGCAGCGGTTTCTGCGGCGAACGCCGGTGATGTGATCGAGATTGATGCGGGTGTCTATGAGGATGATGTCGTTGTGATTCGCGACAATGACCTTGTTCTTCGCGGCGTAGGTGGCCGCGCACATATCCGCGGTAATCGCGAGATTGGTTTCCAATCTGGCAACGACCGTCAAAACGGCAAAGGCTTATGGGTGTTGCGAGGCAGTCGCATTCGCGTGGAGAACATTGAGTTTTCTGGGGCTGACGTCGTCGACGACAATGGTGCTGGTATTAGAAATGAGGCAAGAGACCTGACCATCTGCAATGGCTTTTTTCATGACAATGAGAATGGCATTCTCGGAGGTGCTTACGGAACGCTAACGATCGAGTACAGCGAGTTCGACAACAATGGTTATGGTGAAATTGGTCGCACGCATAACGTTTACATCGATGATGGAACTAGCAGTACCGACAAGCTCGTATTTCGTCATAACTATTCGCACCGTTCGAATGTCGGGCACCTTCTGAAAACGCGCGCGTACCAGAACATCGTGACCTTCAATAATTTATCGGACGAAGATGGCACTGGTAGCTATAACATCGATGTTTCGAATGGCGGGCTGACATTCGTCATTGGCAACATCATCCAGCAAGGCCCAGGCAGCGGTAACGGCGCGATCATCGCTTACGGCCCTGAGGGCCTTTCTGGGGGGCGAGATCATAACCTCTATGTCGCACACAATACCTTCGTCAATGATCGTTCCGGCGGCAGTTTCCTGCAGGTGAATGGCAGCACCAGTTTGCTCTGGTCTTTGAACAATATCTTCGCGGGTGGCGGTACCGTTTATAGCGGTAGATCACCGGACAGTGAGGCCGGTAACGTCGTCGCGGGTGATCCTGGGTTCGCTGATCGATCCGGTCGGAACTATCGCTTAAATCCAGGTTCTGTCGCGATTGATGCCGGAAGTACCCTTGGCAGTGCAGACGGGCAGTCGCTTGACCCTCAGTATCAGTACCTTGAAGATGCCAGGCGCGAGCTTCGGATAATCACTGCGCAGCCGGACGCCGGCGCCTATGAGTCGCAACCCTGATTTTTGATCATGGTCTATGGGCAAAGCCGGTCGGCGGGTCGGTACCCAACGCTGGTTGCACCCCCGGCCTGGCCTCCAGCACGAGCGCAATGAAACTGCGCACTATGTAGCTGTTTTTCATCGGCGGCATCTGTACACTTTTGTCTGTTTTTCGAAGCGGATCGAAGCGGACGGGTGCCTGATGGCTGTTGCTGTTTACGAGAGTTTTTCATCTATACCGGATACGGTGGCAGAGCGTTGTTCTGTTATGGCTGCGGCGCGCTTTCAGCTCTCGCTACCGTGGTTCCGGAATCTCTACGACAATGTGTACGCTCTCGACGCCTCACTTCGCGTTTATGCGGTGAATGACGAGGGTGGTCATTTCCTTGCCGCGTTGTTTTGCATTGTGCCAAACGGACGCCGGCAGCTCCGTAGCCTCACTAATTTTTACAGTCTGGAATACGGGTTGAGCGGTCTCGAAAAGGACGCACCGGTCGATGACATCGTGTCCGAGCTGGCTAAGTGTTTTCGAACCGAGGGCTGGGCGCAAATCGATTTTCGATTGTTGTTCGAGGGCGATCGCGTTCAGCAGGCGCTAAACCTTTCACTCAAAGAGTGTGGTTTCGCGCCGGAGTGGTTCTTCCAGTTCGAGAACTGGTACAGAAACGCGAAGGCATCCGAGACCTTTGATGATTATTACGCCGCTAGACCGTCACGTATGAAAAATACGATCAAGCGGAAGGGTAACAAGCTCCATCGTGAGCATACGGTCAGAATAGAGATCATCGAAGAATCCGGCCCGGCTCTGAACAAAGCTGTCGATGACTATGTCACGATTTACAATCGGTCATGGAAAGAGCCCGAGCCCTACGTGGATTTCATGCCGGCGATGATAAGACTGGCAGCACGAGAGGGGATCCTAATGCTGGGCGTTTTGTATGTCGACGACGCGCCAGCTGCTGCGCAACTCTGGCTTTGTGAGCCGGATGGCCGCAGCGTGATTTATAAGCTCGCCTATGATGAGGCGTTCAAGTCGCAGTCGGTAGGCTCAGTGCTGTCCAAAACACTGTTTGAAAAAGCATTCGTAGACGGGCGGGCTGTCGAAATTGACTACGGCGTCGGCAGCGAAGGCTACAAGAAAGAATGGCTGGAGCAGCAACGCAACATGGTTGGTGTTCAAGCCATCAACACCAGATCGGCGAATGGCGTGATGCGACTCGCAATCCGCAACGCGAAAACGCTGATCAAGCGTTTACTCAGGAAGTGATCAGACGAGTATTTCTCGTGGGAGCGGGTGGCTCAAGAAATTGATCGGGCTCGCGGTAGGCCCGTAAGCGCCAGACTGAAAAACAGCAACATAATCGCCGATTTCGCCACGCGACATCATCATTTTATCGGCCAGTAAATCCAGTGGCGTACACAGCGGGCCGACGACGGATTGTTTTTCGGGCGCATCGCTGAACACTTTGTTGGCAATCAACACAGGGTAGTTCTTACGTATAATTTGCCCGAAGTTGCCGGATGCGGCGAGGTGGTGATGGAGTCCGCCATCGGCCACTAGAAACACTTCCCCTCTCGAGATCTTTCGGTCGACAATCTGGCAAACGTAAACGCCAGCTTCACCGATAATGTATCGCCCTAGCTCAAGCATTAATTGCGTTGACGGGCTGAATGCAGCCAGTCTTTCTACAATCACCTCAAGGTTGTCACCGAGGGGACGAATGTCCAGTGGCGTATCGCCTTTGAAGTACGGAATACCGAAGCCACCGCCAAGATTGAGCCATTCGAGTTCATGGTCGATGTCTCGCATCAAAGCTTCCGCGAGCTCATAGGTTTTGTTCTGCACATCGATCAGAGCGTCGACTTTCAGATTTTGCGAGCCACAAAAAATATGGATGCCGACCAGGTGAAGGTTTGAGCCTGCGATTTTCTGTAAGAGGTCCGGTACTTGTTCGGCATCGACTCCGAACTGCTTCGGTCCGCCTGACATTTTCATCCCCGAAGTCTTGAGCTCGAAATCCGGGTTGACGCGGATGGCGACCCGAGGCCGGCAATCCAGTTTCTCGCCGACTTCGATCAACCGTTTCATCTCTGTCTCGGATTCAATCGTCACGGTAATGCCGGCAGCGACGGCTTTCTCGAGCTCTACAGGTCGTTTGCCGGGTCCCGCAAAACTGATGTCTGTAGGCGATGTTCCACTGTCGAGCGCAACATCAAGCTCGAGTACCGAGGCGATATCCAGTCCGTCGACCAGTGGCGCGATGAGATTGACGACCTCGGGCATGGGATTCGCTTTGATCGCATAGTGCAGGTGCAAAGCATCAGGCAGATGCTGGCGCATATGGGCGATCCGAGATTTAATCAGATCACTGTCGTATACGTAGAATGGGCCATCGCCCATCTGCGACGCAAGTTCGGAAACTGTTTTGCCGCCGATAACAAGTTCGTTGTCACGAACCTCGAAATCAGCAATACGAGTATGCAAAGGCAAGGGGTTTTCGAGTAACTCGGTGGTCATCTGCATCAGTTCTCTGTTTTTAGCGCGCGTTCAGTTCGGCTGATAAGGTCGCTCTATCGATTTTCCCATTGGGATTTCGTGGCAGCTTGTCATACCAAATAAATTCTGACGGCATCATGTAGTTGGGCAGCTCGCGGCGACAATATTGCTGCAATTGCGTCTCGACGTTTTCGATATCCGTTTGCGCAACGGCACATATCACGATCCGTTGACCGAGTGTTTCGTCCTCAATGCCAAATGCACCGGCTTCGGTCACAAAGCCCGATGCATACAGTGACTCTTCTAGGTCCGTCGGACTAACTCGGTAGCCGGACGTCTTGATCATGTCGTCTTTCCGGCCTACGAAATACAGGAATCCTTCTTTGTCGCGACGGACTGTATCGCCCGACCATACCGCGAGTTCGGTGGTCGGGATGTGCGCGCTTTGACCGGGCGCGGGCTTGTAACGTATTGCCGTTCGCTCTGGATCACGCCAATAGCCAAGGCCCACCAACGCGCCGCGATGGACCAGTTCGCCCGGTTCATCGACATCGCACAGTGATCCATCCGGACGAACGACCAGGATTTCGGCGTTCGGAATCGCTTTGCCGATCGAGTCAGGCCGGTTGTCGACTTCTTCCGGTGGAAGATACGTGGAACGAAACGCCTCGGTTAATCCGTACATCAGAAACGGTTTTGCATGAGGAAAGTTCTGCCGTAGCTTCCCTAGCAACGTACGCGGCATTTTGCCCCCGGTATTAGCGAAGTAGCGTACCCGCTCGCGAACACTTTGTGGCCAATCCAAATCGGCAAGCTGCATCCAAAGTGGTGGCACTGCGGTGATGCCGGTGATCGCCTCAGTCTCCGCGACTTTCAACGTGTCCTTCGGTAAGAAATAGTCATGTAGTATGGCTGCTGCGCCACTGCAAAATGCGGTTGAAAGCTGGCTGAAGCCGGCATCGAAACTCAACGGCAGCGCGCATAAAATTCGGTCCTGTGAATGATTGCCGATGTAGCTTGCGACACTCTCGGCTCCTGCGACCATGTTCCGGTGAGACAGAATCACGCCTTTTGGACGTCCGGTGCTGCCCGAGGTATACATCAGGGCAGCGACATCGGTATCGATCGTGGCGTGACTCTCGGTCGTCTCGGTATTGAGTGACGCCCATGTGATCACCTCGTAGTTCGCGCCTTCGGGCGGCTGCGCATCATCGTTGGTGACGATGACAGTCCGGAGGTCCTCGCAATCGGCCAAGGCATCTGCCATCAACTTGAGGCGATCATTGCTGGTCACGAAGACGGTGGCGCCAGCATCGGTCAGGATGTGTTGTACTTGGGCCGCCTTCAACACCGGGTTGACAGGCACCATCGTGCCGCCAGCGGCAGTAGCACCGAACATCGCAATGACGTTATTGACGTTTTTAGGCAGAAAAATCGCCACCCGGTCGCCGCGCGCCAGCCCAATGTGCAGCAACCCATGCGCGAAATCACTGACGGCCTTTTTCAATTCGGCATAGCTAAGACGTACTCGCTTATCGGCGAGAGCCAATGCGTCATTCTGACCCTCACCGCCTTTGGCGATCAGTTGATGTAGTAGGTAGGCCATAACGTTACAAGAACCCAGTGTTATTGCAAGTCGCTAATCGATCTTGAGTTTGTTGGCGTAGAAAGCCTCTGCGAGGCGAGACGTGGCATTACTCTCCATACCACGAAGGCGCATCAGTCCGTGGAACAAATCGTCCGTAAACCAGCGTTTGGATTTCTGCGAGTTGTAGACTTCCTGAAGCATCGCGATTTTCGTTTCTGCTTGTGCTTCGGTCAGGTCGATGTAGCAATTCGGTCGACCAAGGTCACCATCCCATTTTGGAATTTCATATTCAAGAATGAGATGGTTTCTAAAGGTGTTCCAAGTCAGTTCACCAACAAGTCGATGATCCTGATGCGCATCGCCACGGTAATGTGTGAGGACTAGGTCCGGCTCGAACTGAGGCTTGATGGCCTCAAACGCCTCTTTTACGGACTCGCCGTGATAGGGTAGGAAGCCATCTCGAAAGTCGAGCACATTGATCTTAAGATCTTCAATACCGTCGCAAAAAGCCTCTGCGCCGCGGCGTGCTTCGACGGCTCGTTCGGGTGTTGACGTAAATACTTGCCAGAACACGTTGAGGCGTGAATAACGTGATTTCAAGTTGAGTATAGTGCCACCGCAGCCAATCTCGATATCATCGCAGTGTGCTCCTAAGCACAACACATTGATCGGATCGTCTGAGGACTTTTTGAGCGGCAGCGACAACATTGAGTCTACCCTCAGAAAAAGCGCTCGATCATTTGTCGGCGCAGGTCATCTATCTGCCGCGCCTTGGGCAGTTCCACATCGGCGTAAGTGATCGGTGTGTCGATCGCCACATCACGTTTCATCGTACAGCCTTCGGCGACACCCATCGGCAAGAGGTTTTCATTCAAGCAGGTGTCGAAATTGTCGATCAGCGTGTAGGCTGTAAACCCGCCAATGCCATCCAGAGTTTCCCCGACTTTCAAGTCGCGCTTCGCGATAGCAACGGCGTCGCAGTACGGGCGTCCCTTCGGTGCTACAGTTGCGTCGCCAAGCAAAACCGCGCGGCAAACAGTAATTGGTATCTCGAGTTGTGGCAGATGGAACGGCGTATAGAACACATAAAACGGCCCGTCGCCCATTTTAAGGTATTTAAGATAATCCGCTTTCATTGGGTGCTCGGAATGTCCAACGACAAACGCGCCGGTGTAAGGCGAGGCGCCTAGAAGAAAATCGACGATACCCTTGCCCGGTTGAAAAGCATCCTCCGGAAACTCAGGTAGACAAGTTCGCACGTCCTCACACGCTGGGCCATACATACCGCGTTTGCCAACACCAAAACCTAAGCCGTTAGCAAGAACGGTGAGTTCCATGGACAGTTTTGTGCCGTCCACAAACGACGTCATCATGTGCGGTTTTTGATTGTTCTTCTCCGCGAATTCGCGCTGCGTATCAGGCGTTCGGTGGACGTCGTAAAAACCTTTGAGGTTTCCGGCGCCGACAACCTCCAGACCGATCGTCTTGACGAAGCGAGCGAGGTTGGAAGCAACCCCTGGCTCATCGCCATCCGTGTTCGAATAGATAACACCTTTCTCGTCGGCGAGTGCTTTCAACAACGGTCCGACCGTCGCGTCCATTTCGCAATTCAGCGCGATGGTATGTTTGCCCGCCTTAATAGACTCAAGCGCCGCCCACGCGCCGTATTCGACTTCGCCGGTGGTCTCGATGATCGCATCGATCTGGTCGCACTCGAAGAGGGCATGAGGGTTGTCGGTGACAGCATACGCACGTTTGGCGATGACCTGATCGAGTTCGGCTGCCGAATCGATGTTGCGCACATCGTCGACGCCGGCATTCGCGAATACGGAAGCTGCGTTGGCCGGCGTGCGATTGGCGATCGCGGCAAGGTGAATCACCGGGAATGAGCTCAGGATTTGCGAGCTGATGTGTCTGGCGCTGTAACCGGCGCCGATCATACCGACACGAATCGGTTTTCCTGAGTCGAGTCTTTTTTGTATTGCGGTATCAACGATGATCATGGATGTGCTCGTTTAGTCTTCAAAATTCTTCCAGCCAGTGTCATTTTCCGACATGACGACCGGCGTCTCCGGCCATTCGATGCCGAAAGCTGGGTCATCCCAGCGTACGCCGGTGGCATTCTCTGGCGCATAGAATTCGGAGGCGTGATAGTAGATCTCCGAATCCGGCGCGAGCGTCAGATATCCGGTCGCGCAACCCTCGGGTACATACAGCATTGTGCCGTTGTCTGGATTTAGTTCCACGCCGTGCCAGCGTTTGAAAGTTGGCGACTCGCGGCGCAGATCAACAACGACGTCGAATACTGCGCCTCGCGTACAACGGACTATTTTGACTTCCTGATGCGGCGCTGTCTGATAGTGCAGACCACGCAAGGTACCTTTCAGTGGACTAAAGCCGACGTTGGATTGTTTGATATCAGATACGAGTCCCTGCTCAGCCATTTCGCGTTCGCACCACAGCCGACCGAAATAGCCACGTTCATCGCCGATTCTGTTGACATCGATCAGGTAAGCCCCATCGACGCTGGTTTCCGTAAACTTCATTGCCTAGATGGTCCAGCGCAGATCAGTTGTCAGTTTGCCTTCCGAGATCAAGTTTTTGATGTGCGCAATGCGCTTGTACTTGATGCCTTCGTAATCGTCCTTGTTGAGACCATGTTGGGTGTAGCTCTCATAGCATTGCTGCACCCCTTTCAACGCAGTCCACTGCGGATTGAAGTCGGGGAAGACCCGCCGGATCTTATCGAAATTGACGCGGTAGCACCGTTCATCGGCACTGGCGCCTTCCGCATATTCGATCTCGCAGTTTGGAACCGTGTCCTTGACCATTTGCGCAAGGTCACGCATTTGGTAGTTCTCGGTGTTGCTGCCAACATTCACCGCCAGATTGTGAGTCACATCGCGGGGTGCTTTCAGCGCGCAGACAACCGCGTGCGAAATGTCCTCGATGTGTACTAGCGGACGCCATGGCGTGCCATCGCTTTTCATCAAAATTTTGCCGGTTGTCAGAGCCCATGCGACAAGATTGTTGATCACGAGATCGAAACGGATCCGTGGCGATACGCCGTAAGCGGTCGCGTTGCGCATGAACGTCGGGCTGAAGTCATCGGATGCCATTTTCGAGACCTCTTGCTCGACTAGCACCTTGGACTTGGCGTAAGCGGTAACCGGGTTGAAGGTTGCCGTCTCGTCCAGGACGTCATCGCCAGCCTTGCCGTACATGCTGCAAGACGACGCAAAAACGTAACGGCTTGCGCCGGCTTCTTTCGCGGCTTTGGCTATGCCTACTGATGCGTGATAGTTGATGTCGTAGGTGAGATCGGGGTTGATGTTGCCGAGTGGATCGTTCGATAAAGCGGCTAGATGTACAACCGCGTCTATACCTTCAAGATCACTCGCGGTGACGTCCCGAACATCTTTTTGAATGGTTGGTATCGCAACAGGCTCTTCACCGTAAGTACAGTAACGATACAGATTCGAATCCAGGCCGACGACGTCGAAACCCTCCGCTAACAGCATAGGAACCATTACCGTCCCGATATATCCTTGGTGTCCTGTGACAAGAACTTTCATTTTTGCTCCCGAGCAATGGTGCCCAGCAAGTCCGCTTGCTGGAATTGTTGGATGACGCTATCGCACTGTTTTTTCGATGATTTTTCAGTGCTTAGTGGTAAACCAGGCCATTATACACCGGCATGATAAACAAACGTTGATCTGGGTCGTGTTTTGGGTTGTGACAGAAGTCCGTCTTGGTGCGTGTCTTAGCCGATCGCGACAGTATTAGTCTGTCACTAAAAAGCTGCCTATCGCGCTCGCGGATTAACCGACGAGTCCGGCACATGTTTGGTCGGGTACAGGCTATTGGCAACAACCCATAGACTATTCTTACCGGATTCTGGACGTTTTCGCGCGGAGCCTAGCGTTTGTCTTCAGCAGGTTGGTCAGTCTACTTGTTCCAGATTTCCCAAGGAGCACGCCCACGAGCATAATCTCGTTCAAACGAGATTTTGTCCTTGAATGTATCCATTGCACGCCAGTAGCCGTTGTGGGGATAGGCCAACAACTTGCGTTGTTCGATTAACCGGCCAAAGGGCTCCTCGACGAGCTCCTCACCTTCATTGAGCACATCGAAGATTTCTGGTTTCATGACAAAAAATCCACCGTTAATCCAAAAATCATCGTCAGTAAGCTCACCGAGACTGTTCACCAGATTGTCGTCGCCGAACTTTGCGGCGTGAAAGCTCTGCCAAGTTCGAACAGCTGCGAAACTCGCCACAGCATCGGAGGCGTCGAACTTTTCGATCATTTCATTAATCGGGATGTCAGACAGGCCATCGCTATAGTTGGCCAGAAACATCTCTTCATCCTTGACCATATCCTTGACCGCTAGCAAGCGCTGACCAAGATTTGAGTGAAGTCCTGTCTCGGCGAAGGTGATCGTCCAGTCATGGATGTCAGTGGCATGGTGTTCAATCACCTTGCCGCCTTCCTTCATCGTGAAGTTGTTTGAGTCGGTTTCCCGATAATTAAGAAAGTACTCTTTGACGAGATCGCCTCGGTATCCAAGACAAAGAACAAAGTCTTTGTGTCCGTGGTAGGCATAGTAGTTCATCAAGTGCCAGACAATGGGTCTGTAACCAATATTGACTAAGGGTTTCGGCATCGTCTGCGAGTTTTCGCGTAGACGCGTACCCAGCCCGCCACAAAAAATTACCACCTTCATGTCTTCACTCTCCGCCTTGAGTTGAATTTATTATTGTTCCGAAGTCCCAGATTTGAACAGGTCGGCGACTTCTTGCGCAACCGCGCGACGCTGCCATACCAGTTGCCGCATAAGATAAACGGAAGTCGAAAACTTGTCCGCTAGTGGCGCAGCAGTTCGCCATGTGTGCCGCAAATACCGGCCAGTCTGTCGCAATACAGGCAGTCTGAAGGGCGATTTGCTAGCGCGCCAGAACTGTTGCTGTCGCTCGTCATCGGCTCGGTCATGACTACTCGCGTCAGGGTGCATGCGTCTGTAAAACAGGGTTTCTGGCAGTTCGGTGAAACCGCCATGCAGAATAAGCTCTGCCATAAAGCTGATGTCAGCGGCGGGCAGTGTCCCGTCGCCAAAAATATTTGTATCGCGGACGGCCTCTGTGCGCATGAGCCCGTAAATCGCATTCGTCAGTCGGTAGCGTTCCCAGAAGGCGCGAAACCTGTCCGAGGGCCGGGCATTCATGATATGCAAGGTATCTTCGACGAGACCGGTTTCCTCGCCATGTTCATCGATAAACATGGTTTGCCCATAGCTCAGCACAGCATCGGGTCTAGCTTCGAGCGCTGCCAAACATCGCTCGTGAGAATCAGCTGCAATCAGATCGTCTGCATTAGACCAGCGAAAATAGGGCGCACTGGCGAGTTCTACGAGCAAGTTGTAGTTGCCCGCTGCGCCAATGTTCTCTTTATTGATGTGCAGCCTAATGCGTGGATCCTGGTCTGCGAATTGCTGGCAGATCTCAACGGTATCGTCGGTTGAGGCGTTATCGGCGATGATGAGTTCGAAATCAGGGTCAGTTTGCGCGAGAATCGACTCGATAGCGGAAGCAACGTAGCGCGCACCGTTGTACACAGGCATCCCTACGCTGATCTTGGGCGTCAGTTTTCGCGATTGTTTGCTCATAAAGATTGACTAAAACATCGATAGCGCTTATCGCGCTTACTGTAATGTGTTTGCCCCGCCATTTATGCCGAACGTATCAAAAAACGTGCATCTAATCATGTCAGCGCCTTACCAGTTTCCCAGCGTATTTTAGTCCCGTGACGACGACCTCATGCTCGGCGCTGTCCTTGCGACGGCCCGTTGCGACAAACAGAAGCCCCATTACTGCAAAGAAAATTGTCGCGCCGCAGGCGACAGCGATCCCAAGTCCGATGAAACCTGGTTCCAGCTGCGGTGAGACCCATTCGACGCCAAGATACATGACGAGCGCCGCTAAAAGCGGTTTGCAAATTACGCGTACGAGGCTGCTCAGCTTTAATTTAAGAAGCTTTGCTGTGAGCAAGAAATAGGTCGGCAGCGACAAACAAGCTGTCAGCAGCATCGCGACCGCTGCGCCAAGAACGCCAAAGCGAATGTTCAAGAAGATTAGCAGCGGAATCATAAAGGCCAGTTGTGCCAATGACATGAGGCTTACCCAGCGCGGCTTGCCAACCGCAAGCAGCACCATCGTTATTGGCGACTGGATTGCCATGATGGCACCGAAAATGGCCAATACTTTGATCAAAGGTATGGTTTGCAGCCAGTCTTCACCGAGAACAAGCGGTGTGAATAGGTCAGCGGTCACTGCGATACCGAAGCCGGTCGGCATTGATACTAGCGATAGCAGTCCGGTAACTCGAAGAAACTGGGTGCCGGATCGTTCTAGATCATGGGCGATTTTTGAGAACCCAGGCAAAAGCGCACGATTCGCCGGGGCGACCAATTCTGTGGTCGGTAAGTTTGAGATTTCGAAAGCTATCCGGTGTAGACCCAGGCCCAATGCACCGGATATGCGGCCGATAATCAGCTCCGGGCCAATCCGCCGAAACATATTGACCATGTTGTTAAGAAACAACCATTTTGAAAAGTTCATGATTCGAGAGAGCGCAGCGAGCGACCATTTGGGTCGATACGGGTGTGCCCAATAGCTCATGATGGTTGCTGCCAGTCGCGACATGACCGTGCCAGCGACCAGTGCCCAGTAGGAACGCATCCACCAAGCGATACCGATGGTGATGACAAAGGCGCTGATCTTGACGGTCACACGGAACGCGAACTCCTTATCAAACGTCAGGTGTTTGCGAAAATCTACGAGGCCGATGTTCTCGAGACCTTGAAAGATTGTCGCAAATGACAGTGCGATATAGACGGGAATCAACTCTGGCCGTCCATAGAACAAGGCCGCCGGGTAGGCGAGCGCGACCAGAAGCAAGCCAGCTCCCAGACCCAACAAGACATTCATCGTCCAGGCAGTGTTGTAGTCGTCTTCGTCGGCGTTTTGGTTCTGAATGATGGCGACATCAAAGCCGAAGGTTGTCAGTAGTTCGACGATTGCGACGACCGTCATCGCCATGGCCGCGATGCCGAAGTCCTCTGGCGACAATAAGCGCACCAATATCAACGTGCTGATCAGCCCGATGAAACGAATCGCGAGTTTGGAGAACATCATCCAGGCCGCACCGAGTGCTGTTCTTTTGGCCAGGTTTTCCAAGGGTGATTCTCCGAGTTCGTGAAGCTGCCGGCGCGATAGTAGCGATTGTTAGCGACAGATGTGCAATGTTTGTCACAAACACGCAACATACTTCACAATTTTGCGTCAGTGGATGCCCTATCATTGGGCGTTTTTGAGCCTAAGACAAATCGAAACTATGGAACCTGACTTTGACGCAATCATCGTTGGCGCTGGTATCGTCGGCCTAGCCGTGGGTCGCGCGCTGGCGTTAGATGGTTTGCGGGTGGCTGTGCTCGAATCGGAATCGGTCCCACTCACGCAGACCAGCAGTCGCAATTCTGAGGTGATTCACGCAGGCATTTACTACCCGCCAGGCTCACTGAAGGCGGCGCTCTGTGTTGAGGGCAAGCACATGCTCTACGACTATTGCCAGCATCGTGGTGTTCCATTCCAAAGATTGGGCAAGTTAATCGTCGCCACATCTGGTGACGATGTCGCGAAACTCGAGCAATACAAGGCAACCGCCGAAGAAAATGGTGTGCCCGACCTTGAGTGGCGCAGTCAGGTCAATGTCGCCCAGCTGGAGCCCGAGATAGTTTGTGATACTGCGTTGTTTTCGCCGTCCACCGGGATACTGGATACGCATGCTTATGCGCTTGCGCTACAAGGCGACCTTGAGGATGCAGGTGGGATGGTGATTTGCCATTCAAACTTTTTGAATGCAGAGCGCTCTGGGGATGTCTGGCAGATACGCGTGGCAGAGGGCGATGAGGTGGTGACGAGCCGAGTCTTGGTTAACTCTGCCGGTCTAACGGCTGTTGATTGTGCTGCACGCATCGCTGATCTCGATCCGAAGTTTGTGCCGTCGGCGCACTATGCTATCGGCCATTACTTCACCCTCAGTGGCCGCGCGCCATTCAAGCATCTGATCTATCCGACTGCCACTAATGCCGGGTTGGGTGTCCACGTCACGCTCGACATAGCAGGTCAAGCAAGGTTTGGGCCCGATGTGGCTTGGGTCGATCGCATCGATTATTCGTTTGATGTCGAGCGCAAAGCTTCATTCGTTGAGGCGATTAAGCTTTACTATCCAGCTCTCGACGCCAAGCGGCTGACGCCGGGCTACACGGGTATTCGACCGAAAATCGCTGGACCTGGTGAGCCTGCGGCGGACTTTGTTATCTCAGGGCCGGATGAGCATGGCCAGCAAGGGCTCGTTAATCTGTTTGGTATCGAGTCGCCAGGGATTACCGCTTCGCTTGCTATCGCAGCGCGAGTCAACCAGAGTATCCGGGCTAGCCATTGACGGCCCGGCATGTCACAGCAGTGAATCAAATAAAAAAGATAGGGGACGCATATGCGCATCGGCGTATTCGGGCATTACGGTAACGCCAATATGGGCGACGAGGCGATTGTGCAGGCAACACTGGAGAGCTTGCGGCGTCGCATTCCCGGCGCGGAGCTTGCTTGCTTCACAATCAATAAAGCCGACTCCGAGCAACGTCATGGTGTGCCATCGTATCCGATCCGACGATTGGCTAAAGAACTTGGCGCATTCGAGATGGTGGGAGAGCCCGAGCGCCCGGTCGGGCAGTTCCAGTATCAAGCGCCCAAGCCGCCGGAGCACACTAGCGGCATCCGAAGTGCGTTAAAGAAGATTCCTTTACTCGGCGGTTTCGTTCGCGCGGCACGATTGTTTGTGGAAGGGTTGCAAAACCTGCCCTCTGAGGTTGCGTTCTTGTATCGCAACTATCGTTTGCTCAAACAATTTGATCTATTGATGGTGACCGGTTCAAACCAGTTTCTCGATAACTTCGGTGGATTGTGGGGCTTCCCTTACACGGTTTTGAAGTGGGCCGTTATCGCGCGCTTGGCAGGCTGCAAATTGGCGCTTGTCAGTCTTGGTGCGGGTCCTCTAACAGGTAGTTGGAGCAAGCGTTTTTGCCGCTGGTCGCTGGGTTTGGCCGCGCACGCGTCTTACCGGGACTTTCCATCACGTGAGCTGATCGAAGGTAGCGGACCCGACTACAAAGGCAAGGTCTATCCGGACGTGGCGACTAATATTGATCTGCCACCGCGTGTGCCGCGTGGAGAAGGCGCAAAGCTTCGGGTCGGCATTAACCCGATGCCCGTGTACGACAGTCGCTATTGGCATGCCAGCGACGACAATCTGTACGCCGCTTACATCGACAAGTTGGTGGCATTGGTCAGGCACGTGATTGCGCGAGGCCACGCGCCGTGTCTTTTTAGCACGCAGATACAAGACAACAACGTGATTGGTGACGTGCTGTCTCAGCTCACGCCGGAAGAAGACCAGCTAGTGACAGTGCGCCAGCCGCGTTCCGTCGATGCCTTGCTTGATGTCCTGGCGAATCTCGATATCTCGGTGCCGACTCGGTTTCACGGCTCGGTGCTTTCTTTGCGGACTGGCTTACCGACGCTTGGAATTTGCTATCACCGCAAGATCGGTGACTTGCTGACCGATGTCGGTCTTGGTGACTTTCAGGTGACGTTCGAGGAATTCACTATCGAGCGGATCTCAGGCTTGTTGGATCGACTCGTTGAAGAGCGTGCTGAAGCCGAGCAGACGATCGCTGGCGCGACCGCACGATACCTCGCCGCACTCGATCAGCAGTACGATGAACTCGCGGCGTTGGTTGGTCACTAACAGCTTCTTCGCCCTGTTATACTCCCGCGCCTGAGTCTCGGGAGCCACTATGTCGGATCAGTCGACTGATATTCAATTTGAAGGACTTGATGCGTTGAGAGCCGAGCTCGATCGGGTTGATCGGAACCTGGTCGAGACGATTGCGGCACGACAGGCATTGGTTGCGCGCATCGGACAGCTCAAGGCAGCGCACGGGCATCAGACCCGGGATTTCAAGCGCGAGCGCGTTGTTATTGAAAAGGCACGTGCAGCAGCTGAAGGTGCCGGTCTTGAGCCGGAATTGGCAGAGCGCATCCTCACAGAGATGATTCGCAGTTCGCTACAAAAGCAAGAGCGCGATCGTGTGTTGGATTCTGGGGCCGGGGCTGGACGAAGTGCGCTGGTGATCGGTGGCGCCGGACGCATCGGTGGGTGGTTTGCTGACTTTTTCCACTCCCAAGGTTATGCCGTTTCAATCGCTGACCCGGCGGGCGATCAGCAGAGCGCCAATGTCTTCGCCGATTGGCAATCCGCCGGTATCGATTTTGACGTTATTGTCGTTGCGACGACGTTGGCGCTGAGCGCCGAAATAATGCGCGGTCTGGCGCAAGCAAAACCCCGCGGTCTTGTATTTGATGTGGGCTCATTGAAGACGCCTTTGCGTGGTGCATTGGAGGACCTGCGGCAGGTGGGCGTCCGCGTTACCTCGGTGCATCCGATGTTCGGCCCATCGACGCAATTGCTGGCGGGCAAACAAGTCATTTTTGTCGATGTTGGTGATCAGAGCGCGACGGATGAGGCGCGTGCGTTATTCGCGCCGACCATGGCAACCTGCGTTGACATGAGTATCGACGAACATGATCGGGTGATCTCGATGGTACTCGGGTTATCCCACGCAACGAACATCGCATTCGTTGATGCGCTCACACAAAGCGGCATCGAACCCGCTGATTTGCACGCCATGTCGAGCCCGACGTTTGACGCTCAAGTCGGGATGGGACGCACGGTCGTTCAGGAAAACCCCGGCCTGTATTTTGAGATTCAACGCCTGAATG
>JBCAZE010000231.1:0-4222 GCA_039700805.1 Pseudomonadota bacterium
GAGATCAGGGCCGGACAACACATTGGCCGCCGGGTCGATCACGCCTTGGATTTGACCGATGACATCAACGAAGCCGTCACTGAACTCAAAGCCATTGAAATCGCCGGTTACGATCAAGTTGGCCGCCGGATTCTCCGTTTGCAGCGTCTGAATTCGGGCAGCCAGTGCCTGCGCTTGAGCGAGCCGCTTAGCGCGCACGCGCTCACCGCTCGACGATGAGTCAATGCCACCGAGTGAACGATTGTGCACAGCAATGACGCTGATCGGGAAATCACTGTCACCACCAGTGAATCGCGCTTCCATCAACAGCGGCGGTCTGTCATTCAATAGACTGCCGTCGAAGTCGAGGATGTCATCACGCCCCAACTGCGCCACGTTATCAACTGTGATGGTGCTCCGAACCATGAAGCCGACGTCGATCGTGCCAACATCATTGCCCTCTACCAGCACGTTGCTGTAAGAGACGCTGCTATCGAGCTCATTGATACGCGTTGCCAATGCCTCGAGGACATTCAGTCCCTCGACTTCCTGCACAGACAAGACATCGGGCGAATCCAAAACATCGACGACATAGCGTGCAAGCTTGTCGAGTCGCGTGGCGTACTCGTCGGTCGCGATAACAACATCATCTCGCACACGGCCATCCGCCGCGTTGTCAGAGGGGTCGTCGACATCGTCAAACAGGCGGAACATGTTGAGACTGCCGACCGTAAACTCATTAGCATCTCTCGCCCGCACAGCGCCAGGCAACTCGGCATCCGTCACGTCGAGTATCGTCGGCCACAATTCATAGCCACCGAACTCGAATCCAATCACGCCTGTCGCGCTGAATGTCGATCCTGCGTTGATCTCGAGATTCGGCAGACCGAGCTTGTCGGGGTCCAACTCGAACACCTCCGGGTTGCCGTCCCAGACAGGGATATCACCGCCGGCGCCTGGAAAGGCAACGCCGGGCTCGCGGAACGCGCGTTGGTCGCTCGCAACGATAAAGACCTCAGCGATCGGGTCACTGCCAAACGATTGGTTCGGCGCGGTGACGGTACCGCTCGCGACGGACACCAACATGCCTTCCCAACATTCGAATTCGATGGCGCAATTCGGCGTCTCAGGATCGGGCGTTGGTTTCGTGGCGTCGAGAACGATTGGTGCCGGTAACGCTGCGCCGCTACCAGTGACGGTCACGACACTGGAATCATCGAATTCCGTGAACCCAAAGAACTCAACCACCGATCCCTCTACATCGACGATGTCGCCGATGGCGACTGTCGGTGCAGCACCCGTAAAGACGAAGATGCCGTCCGATGTATCCGGGTTACCGTCACTCCGACCCTCAGGCGTTTGCATGAAGAAACCATCGGTACCGAGCGCCGTGACAACGTTGCCGGTCGTGCGCACGGTCTGCGACAAGAACGGTGTGGCTGGGCCATCACCTTGAATCTCGTAAATCTCTGCCTCGATCACCTCCGGCTCCGGCGCCGAGAAGTTTTGTAGGACACGAATGTTCTGAAACGCAAAGGCTTCCGATCCGCCATTGGTTTGCACGGTCAGCGTGAGTGTGAGTGTGCTGCCCTCACCTTCTAATGCCGTCGTGAACGGTGTTAGTACATTGCTGAGTAAGACACCGTCGATAACCATAGGATCGGCCAGCGTTACTAACGCACCTCCGGCTAACGTGTAGTCCTGGCTCACCGCTTCATCTGCCGTTCCGGCAAACGCGGTCAGCGTCGGTCCGAGATCGAGCGAATAAGACCATGTGAAGGTATCGTCACTTTCAAAATCACCCATAGCGCCCATATCGATCGATAAACCAAGCGCTGTAGCGCCGGTTACATCGAATGTCCACGTCGCGGACACCGGTCCATCGTTGTCACCGTTTTGCGTATCCGTTGCGCCAAAGAACGTGTCGAGATTGTTGTCGTCGACGATACCCAACGAATCGGCCGGGAACGTGACCAGTGAATCATCCAACACCGAAAATGGAATCGACCCTGATACGCCACGCCGATATTGCTGGAAGCCATCGCCAGCCGACGAGAACGCGCCGTTGAATGGGTTGCTGTAATCCAGAAGGTTGCTGCTTTCCGAGCCAACCAAATCGAACGCAACGACATCTGCTTCTGAAGCCCCAGCATTCACGGCGATGTTTCTGAGCGCGAGCGCCTCCGAACCGCCATTCGTCTCGATGGTCAATGTGACCGTCAGCTCGGCGCCTTCACCGGCCAACGGGGCTGAAAATGTCTGGAACGTATTGTCGAGAAAAGTGCCTTGAATCGCGGCCGGATCGCTCAACGTCACGACAGTCCCACTTGCCAGCGTGTAATCGAGGGTGGCTGCCTCGTCGACGGTCATTGTGAATGCGGTTTCGGTCGTGCCGCCATCAAATTGGTAGGTAACCACCAATGTATCGCTCGTTTCGAAATCACCCATGGCCGCAAAATCGATCGACAACGCAAGATCCGACGCGCCCATGACATCAAACACCCAGGTCGCACTGACCGGACCGGTGGTGTCGTTATTGTCGGTGTCCGTCGCGCCAAAGAACGGCGCCGTATCCAACTCATCAACGATGCCTAGCGTGTCGGTTGGAAAGACACTGATCGAATCGTCTACCAAAGAGAATGGAATGGTCGGAGAAACACCCCGCTGATAAATCTGAAATCCATCGCCAGCCGATGAAAAGGCATCGGTGAATGGATTGTCATACGAAAGGAGATTGACGCTATCGCCGTCAAAAACATCTCCAGCGATCAGCTCCGCTGAGGCATGACCTGCTATCGCGAGAGACGCGGCGCCCAGTAGTAAGAGTTTCTTATTCTTCATGATCAGTCGCTCCGTCGGTTGTCATTTCTTACCAAATCAGGCAGAAACATCGTTGTTATGTTCGATAGTGTACCGTCCTGTTGACGTCGGAAATATGTCAACCGCATGACAGATGGTGGAACGCTTGAGAAATCTTGCACTTGCGTATGCCCCGAATTGGCATACTGACCGCAGAATCCGCCCGATTGAGCATTATGTCGAATAAACCGCTGATATTGATTGTCGACGATGACAGCCAACTTGCAGAGATGCTGCTCGAGCTTCTGCAACTCGAAGGTTATTCGGGACATCACTGTGAGCATGGCGAAGCCGCGCTGCGTTATCTGCGCGACGAACAGCGGCCTGAAGCCATCATTCTCGACGTCATGATGCCAGGGCCGGATGGTTTTGAGACGCTGCAGAGAATACGCACGATCACCGACACGCCGGTATTGATGCTCACGGCGCGCGGAGAAGCTGACGACCGTATTCGTGGGCTCGAGTTTGGTGCTGATGATTACCTGCCGAAACCCTTCAAGCCACGAGAACTCTTGTTGCGACTCGACATTATCCTCCGTCGAAAAAACGCACGCCATACCGCCGCTGTTTTGAGTTTTGATGTGCTGGAGCTGGATACCACCAACCTGCGCGCGAGTGTCGCTGACGAGCCGCTGAGTTTGACTGGTGCTGAGCTCAAAATTCTCGAAGCGTTGATGCGTCATGCGGGCGAAATCGCCACGCGCGATGATCTGTCTCAATTCGCGCTGGGTCGACGCTCCTCACCATACGACCGAGCGCTGGACACGCATATCAGTAACCTGCGTAGCAAACTCGGCGACACCAACAGCGCGATCAACATCAAGAGTATTCGTGGCAAGGGATATACGCTGCTTCTGGAAACGACGTCACAATGAACAGCGTCTTTCTGAAAATCTTCGTCTCATTCTGGCTGGTGTTAGTGCTGGTGCTGGCGGTCACCCTTCGACTGAGCTACCGCGTCGCGAGCGAACGGGCGGCACAGATCAGCGAATTCCGTCGCATCGATATTGTGCGCTCTGCAGAGGACGCGATCGTTAGCGATGGTGCCGCTGGATTCGAACGGTGGCTAAAAAAGGCACCACTTCCCCCGTCGCAAACGATTTTCCTACTCGACGAGAATGGTCGAGACATTCTTGATCGCGAGCTGCCGCGAGATGCTCGGAGCGGCTTCCGGCGTCACCAGCAGCGCATGCTCCGAACCGGCAGGTCGCGTGTACCGGTCATTGAGGCAGCGGATGGCAGTCGCTACTTGTTCGTGTTCGGACCGGTTCGGGCGCCGATGCTCGGCGTGCTGAGTCTGCCTCGTGTTGTGATGGCGCTCTTCATTGCGGCGTTGATTATTAGTGCCATCGTGTGTTTTTTCCTCGCCCGCTATTTGACTGCG
>JBCAZE010000051.1:0-18252 GCA_039700805.1 Pseudomonadota bacterium
GGGCGTGATCAGACCGGAGAGACCAACGATGTCGGCATCATGACGTTTCGCCGCTTCGAGAATATCCTGGCAGGAAACCATAACGCCAAGATCCACGACCTCGAAGTTATTGCACTGAAGCACGACACCGACGATGTTCTTTCCGATATCGTGAACATCACCTTTGACTGTCGCCAAGACAATCTTGCCATTGGATTGCGACTTTCCATCGCTCGCTGCTTCAATGAATGGGATGAGATGGGCAACCGCCTTTTTCATGACACGGGCTGACTTCACAACCTGCGGCAAAAACATCTTGCCGGCGCCAAAGAGATCACCAACCACATTCATGCCATCCATTAACGGGCCTTCGATGACATCGAGTGGACGATCTGACGCTATCCGCGCCGCTTCAGTATCCTCAATAACGAACGCGTCGATACCTTTTACTAACGCATGTGACAAGCGCTCTTCGACCGGTGCTTCTCGCCATTGCTCGTCGGCCTTTTGTGTATTCGCCGTGCCATCGCCACGGTAGTCGGCCGCTATCGCGAGCAAGTCCTCTGTGGCGTTGTCAGACCGATTAAGAACGACGGCTTCGACGGCGTCGCGCAGCGCCTCTGGAAGGTCTTCGTAGATCGCAAGCTGACCCGCATTGACGATCCCCATGTCCATCCCCGCTTTGATGGCGTGATAGAGAAATACCGAATGAATTGCTTCACGCACCGGGTTGTTACCCCGAAAAGAAAAAGACACGTTAGACACGCCACCGCTCACCATCGCATACGGTAACCGGCGCTTAATCTCTTTGGTGGCTTCGATGAAATCGAGACCGTACGCATTGTGCGCCTCGATACCCGTGGCCACAGCGAAGATATTCGGATCGAAGATGATGTCCTCAGGCGCGAACCCAACCTGATCGACCAAAATTCGATAAGCGCGCTCACAAATGGCGACCTTCCGATCAGTGGTATCCGCCTGCCCTTGTTCATCGAACGCCATCACAATCACCGCGGCGCCATAAGCGCGTATGGTGCGTGCGTGTTGAATGAACTCAGCCTCACCTTCTTTCAGACTGATCGAGTTGACGATCGGCTTACCTTGTACGCACTTCAGTCCCGCTTCGATAACCGACCACTTCGACGAGTCGATCATGATGGGTACCCGGGCAATATCCGGTTCCGCCGCTAACAAATTCAGGAACGTCCGCATCGCATACTCAGCGTCGAGCATGCCTTCATCCATATTGACGTCAATAATCTGCGCGCCGTTTTCAACCTGCTGTCGCGCCACCTCAACAGCCTGGGCGTAGTCATCCGCTTCAATCAACTTTCTGAACCGTGCCGATCCCGTCACGTTGGTACGTTCACCCACGTTCGTGAATAGACTATCGGCGCGAATATTTAGCGGCTCGAGACCGGCCAGTCGGCACTGACGTTCGATCGTGGGAATCTTGCGACGCTGATAGTTGCCGCAGGCGTCGACAATCGCGCGAATATGTTCCGGGGTTGTGCCGCAACAGCCACCCACCATGTTAAGAAAGCCCTGCGCGGCGAATTCCGCAACGACAGCCGCCATCGACGCGGGCGTTTCATCATACTCTCCGAACTCATTCGGTAAACCCGCGTTCGGGTGCGCGCTTACGCCGGTGTCAGCGATCCGACTTAGCTCTTCGACATAGGGACGCATATCACTGGCGCCAAGCGCGCAGTTAAGCCCGAACATGAAGGGCTCGGCATGCCGCAGAGAATTCCAGAAACTCTCTGTCGTTTGACCGGATAGCGTGCGACCGGATGCATCGGTAATCGTGCCGGAGACCATCACCGGAATACGCTCACCAATCGATTGGCCGTGCTTATCAATCGCAAACAAAGCCGCCTTTGCGTTCAAGGTGTCGAACACCGTTTCGACCATCAGAAAATCAGCACCGCCACGCAACAAGGCGGCTGCGCTCGCCTCATAAGTCTCTACGAGTGCGTCGAACGAGATGTTCCGAAACCCTGGGTCGTTTACATCGGGCGACAGCGATGCAGTTCGATTCGTTGGCCCGAGGATACCGGCAACAAATTTTTGGCTACCATGCGCATCGCCGTAGGCGTCGGCAGCATCGCGCGCAAGTCGTGCGGCGGCTTCATTGAGTTCTACGACCAGCGATTCCATCCCGTAGTCAGCTTGGGAAGGCTGATTGCTGTTGAAGGTGTTGGTCTCAAGAATGTCTGCACCCGCATCAAGAAACGCGGTGTGAATCTCGCGAATGATCTCGGGGCGAGTCAACGTCAACAAGTCGTTGTTGCCTTTGACGTCCGATGCCCAATCCTTAAAACGGCTACCACGGTAATCGGCTTCATCGAGCCCGTAAGACTGAATCATCGTTCCCATCGCGCCATCAAGGTAGACGATGCGCTCGGCGATGAGTGCCTGCAACGCCGCGAAACGAGTCTGGCGATCGTTCATGCCGCGACTCGCGCTTCCCGGACACCCAGCGTATGACAAATAGCGTAGGTCAATTTCGCACGATTGAGTGTGTAGAAATGGAAATCCGAAACGCCTTCGGCACGCAGTCGATTCACAAGGTCGATCGCAACACTCGCTGCAACCAAATTGCGCGTTTCGACATCCTCATCCAGTCCCTCAAACCGATCATGCAACCAACGCGGTACATCGGTGCCGCACATGCCAGCGAACTTGAGCATTTGTGAAAATCGTGTGATTGGTAAGATACCGGGAACAATCGGCACGCGAATACCAGCAGCATCACAGGCATCCCTAAACCGAAGATAGCGCTCTGGCTCAAAGAAGAACTGCGTGATTGCGCGATTCGCACCGGCATCAATCTTGCGCTTGAGATTGTCGAGATCAAAAGCAGCGGATGGTGCTTCTGGATGAACTTCTGGGTAGGCCGCAACCGAAATATCAAAGTTGCCAACACGACGAAGACCTGCAATTAAGTCGGCTGCATACGCGTAGCCGTCTTTGCGTGGCACATAGCATGCATCGCCTTTGGGTGGATCGCCTCGCAACGCAACGATGTGTCGCACGCCGTCGTCGAGATAGCTATGCGCAATTTGATCGATTTCCTGACGACTGGCTCCGACACAGGTCAGATGCGGCGCGGGCGTCAGATGCGTTTCATCAAGTACGCGCCTTACAAGACCGTGCGTCCGCTCACGCGTAGATCCATCCGCCCCGTAAGTCACAGAAACAAACTTTGGCTTGAGCGGCGCTAGTTTGTTGAGCGACGCCCACAATGTCTCCGCCATTTTCTCGGTGCCAGGGGGAAAGAACTCGAAAGAGACTGAGATGCCATCAGCGGCGTTTTGAAAGCTCATGCACGCTTCCTTTTGGGTTGAGAGGATTCAGCGGACGTCACTAGAAACTTGGTATCGTGGTAGAAGCACTGACGAATAACACCGCACCGAAGCCCCGCCTCGGCGCAAAGCGCTGCCATACGCGTAGCTACCGTCTGCTGTTCCGCTTCTGCACATTGCTCGATCAACAGCAGACGACCGCTCGGGCGAAGAACACGAACTGCCTCATCGATCGTCTGAGACGGGTTATCGCTCGATAGCAGAATCTCGTCGAGCACCACGGTGTCGAAACTATCGTCGCTGAAACGCAGGTCATTCATATCGCCGTCGCGGATCGTGCAGTTGGCAAGCGTGTGCGCTGCAAACGCGCGGCGTGTATTGCGCCTAGCATTGGCGTCGATATCGATACCAACGGCGTGATTCGCGCGACCGGCCAGCAACTGTAAGATCGCGCCGCTACCGACACCGATATCCAAGAGGTCACCAACAGGGTGAGAGATAAACTGATCGAGCACCAACCGGTTTAGCTGACGAAACGCCGGATCGGCTGTCGTTGATTGCGCCTCCTCCAACAACGACAGCATGCGCTGATGGTCATCGACGCGCATCTGGTCGTTCTGATCGGTCATTGCAACAAACTGCTTTGCCAAAGCCGCGCCAGCCCCCGAAAGTGGCATACGGAAGTAAACGAAGTGCCCATCACGAAACCGCTCGAGCAAGCCGGCATCACAGAGAATCTTGAGATGACGCGAGACGCGTGGCTGTGACTGGCCAAGAATATCGACAAGATCGCCAACACTATGCTCGCCATGGGCACACAAGTGCAGAAGACGCAGCCGCGTCAACTCACCCACGGCCTTCAGCACCGCTTCTGTCTCAGATAAAGAACGTGTTGTTGGGGGACTATTGGCCATAACCTCGCCGTCAGGCATCGAGAGTTATATATATAAAGATAAGTTTATATTTAAAATCCGCTCGAATCTACCGGCAATGCGTCTATGGATGCATTCACATAAAGGCATGGCTGACCATAAATGCGCCGAAACGAACGTTTATGGTGCAAAGCGGGCGTTTATGTGAATGACAAGACCAGGTTGAGGCGTGTTAGGCAAATTGGTCCGTCACGGGAAGCTCAGCCATTCGAATCAAGCGGCTGGTTTTGACGGCTGCCTGGCGGTGTTTCACTGCGCTGCGATACGCCTCGTCCGTCACCATTTCGAGAAACGCGGACGCTGTCGGGTAGCGGGCGATGAACGCAGCATGCCATTGCTCATCCGACGGCCCAATCAAGACATTCTGCGGTTTACCGCGCCATACGATGCGACCACCGACACGCTCAAATATCGGTGAGCTGGCCTCACCGTAACGTGCATAGGCTTTCGCCCCACTGACCACCTCTCCATCGGGATAGCGCGCTTGCGGACGAAAGCGCACCAAATTGAGCATCAAGACCGGCTCATCTCTCGGCAGCGCCTTAAATTGTTCAAACTGATCGCGGTCTGGATCGATAAATTCCGTCATGCCCCGCCCCTCATTCAATTGCCGATACGACTCAATGCAACGCACTGTCCGAAGGAACACTGCTGGTCGAAAATAACCGGCCAACATCCACGGCGTCAAAAACCCGTTTTTCGTTGCAGAACTCACAAACGATTTCCACCTCGCCGCCTCGCTCACGGAGCAGCGACATCGCATCGGCTTCACCTAGCGTCTTTAACGCACGTTCTGCGCGCTCTGTGCTGCAACGACAAGCGAAGCTCACCGCTGTTGGCTCCCACGCGACCACATCGTCCTCGGCAAACAACTTGTGGACGATGTCTAAACTCGCCCCGGTCGCGAGTTCCGCCGACGTTAGCGTGTCCGACATGAGACAGAGCCTGCGCCAATCATCTTCCGACATGTCACCGCCATCCGGCATTCTTTGCAGCATCAGCACCGTCACCTGATGATCATCAGATAGCAATACGAAATGCGCATCAAGTTGCGCTGATTCTCGATAGTAATCGGTTAACGTGGCAGCGAGACTCTGGGGATGCAACGCCACAATGCCGCGATAGCTGTCTTTCGCATCGCGGGCATCGATCGTCATAGACAAATGACCATCACCGAGCAAAGACGCGAAGCTATCGCCTGACGCCTCAGGCGTGCGATCACCTGCCATCCCACGAAAGTGACCTAGGTGATCACACTGCGCAATCAGCATGTTGAGGCCGGCATTTTTGCCAGACAGCTGGAGCGTTAGCATGCCGTCGAATTTCATCGTGCTGGCAATCGCTGTCACCGCACCAATGGCCTGGCCCAATAGCGCAGCAACCGGTGCATCATAATCATGTAGCGAGCGAAGACCTCGCCACTCATCGCCGAGCTGCAACAACACGCCGCGAACGGGCAGATTGTCGAACAAGAAACGTACGAGCGCATCCTCCGACGCGCCGGATTTCAGTGCCGACATCGCTTATAGATCCGTCAATTTGTCACGCAACAGTTGGTTGACCTGTCCTGGGTTCGCTTTGCCACGACTGGCCTTCATGACCTGCCCGACAAGATAACCAATGACCTTTTCTTTGCCTTCTTTAAACTGCGTCACTTGCTCTGGACTTGCTGCCAATACGTCATCAACGATCTTGCCAATCGCATCCGTGTCGGTAATCTGTTTGAGCCCTTTGGCTTCGATAACCGCGTCGGCTGATCCCTCTCCCTGCCACATCGCCTCGAAGACTTGCTTACCCAAGTTGCCAGATATCGTCTTATCTTCAATGCGAGCAAGCAGACCTTTGAACGCGGCGGCATCCACCGGTGACTCCGTAACGGTCAAGTCGGATTTATTTAGCGCGGAAACCAATGTGCCGATCACCCAGTTCGCCGCCAATTGCGGCGAAACACCCTCTGCCGCTGCCTCGAAATAATCCGCCAATGATCGCTGCGCCACCAGGATCGCCGCGTCCTCGGGCTTTAGCCCAAGCGACGTCACAAATCGTGTGCGCCGTGCTTCCGGCAGCTCCGGCAGACCACTGCGCACGGCATCGATATACGCGTCATCCAAGACGACCGGCAAAAGGTCGGGATCGGGAAAGTAGCGGTAATCGTTCGCTTCTTCCTTACTGCGCATGGACCGAGTTTCATCCAGATCAGCATCATAGAGACGCGTTTCTTGAGTGATATCACCACCCGCCTCAAGAATGTCCGACTGACGCTCAACTTCAAAATTAATCGCGCGCTCAATGAAACGAAACGAGTTCAAATTCTTGATCTCTGTTCGTGTGCCGAGCGGCGCCCCCGGCCTGCGTATCGAGACATTCGCATCGCACCGAAACGACCCCTCTTGCATGTTGCCATCAGACACATCGAGATAACGCACAAGCTCATGAATCTTGCGCATATAGCGTGCCGCTTCTGCCGCCGATGAAAGCTCGGGCTCTGAGACGATCTCAAGCAGTGGCGTGCCAGCGCGATTGAGATCGATACCACTCATATCTTGGAAGTTCTCGTGCAATGACTTACCCGCGTCCTCTTCCAGGTGAGCGCGTGTCAGATGCACCGTCTTGTCAGCGCCGTCATCACCTTCAATCACCACTTGACCGCCGGCAACAATCGGTAGATCGAGCTGACTAATCTGATACCCCTTCGGCAAATCTGGATAGAAGTAGTTCTTGCGCGCAAAAACAGAGTGCCGCGTGATGTCAGCATCGATCGCCAAACCGAAACGAACGGCCAATCGAACCGCCTCTTCATTCAGAACCGGCAGCACACCGGGAAAACCAAGATCGACAACGTTAGCCTGCGTGTTTGGTGCCGCGCCGTAAGTTGTCGGCGCTGTCGAGAAAATCTTGCTGTTAGTGGCAAGTTGGGCATGAATCTCGAGCCCGATAACAACTTCCCAACTCATTCGTATCCCTCCGGACAACGCGCATGCCAATCGGTCTCTGTCTGATAGTGGTGCGCACACGCGAGCATGCGGCCTTCGGCAAACGCCGGCGCCACCAATTGCAAACCGACTGGCAATCCTTCGACAAATCCGCACGGCAGTGACATGGCCGGCAAACCTGCGAGGTTTGCGCCGATCGTATAGATGTCATTCAAGTACATCGTGATCGGATCATCGGTCTTCTCACCGAGCGCGAATGCCGGTGTCGGTGTTGTCGGACCGGCGATCAAATCGACTTCCTCAAATGCACGCGAGAAATCCGCATTGATGAGGCGCCTCACTTTCTGAGCTTTCAAGTAGTACGCATCGTAGTAACCGGCGGAAAGCACATAGGTTCCTGTCATGATGCGACGCTTCACTTCCGCGCCAAACCCTTCGCTGCGTGAGCGACAATAGAGATCGTAAAGGTCTTCTGGATCATCAGCGCGATGACCGAAACGGATGCCATCGAAACGCGAGAGGTTTGATGAGCACTCCGCCGGCGCGACCACATAGTAGGTCGGCACGCTGAGGCCAATATTGGGTAACGAAATTGGTTTGATCTCGGCGCCGAGCTTTTGAAGCTCCGCTAGCGCCGCTTCCACACAACGCCGGTTCTCGTCGTCCAAGCCGTCGCCCATAAATTCTTCAACCACACCAATTCGAACACCGTTTAACGGTGTCGCTAGCATGCCCTCGAAGTCGTCCACTGGCTGATCGATGCTGGTCGAATCGTTGGGATCGAATCCCGACATCGCCGAGAGCAACATGGCCGCATCACGCGCGCTCCGGGTTAGCGTGCCGGCTTGGTCGAGGCTGCTCGCAAACGCAATCATGCCGTAGCGAGATACGCGTCCATAAGTTGGTTTGAGCCCGGTCAGTCCCGTCAGGGCAGCTGGCTGCCGTATTGAGCCACCAGTGTCGGTGCCGGTCGCAGCAGCAACCAGCCGTGATGACACCGCTGCCGCGGAACCGCCAGAGGAGCCGCCGGGAGAGAGCGTATGCCGCCATGGGTTATGGACGTCACCGAAATAGCTGGTCTCATTCGACGAACCCATCGCGAATTCATCCATATTGGTTTTGCCAAGTACAATAGCGCCCGCACCAGCAAGCTGATTGACGACAGTCGCGGAGTACGGCGGAATGAAACCTTCCAGCATGCGCGATCCACACGTGGTGCGGACGCCCTCGGTACAAAAAATATCCTTGTGCGCGATCGGCAATCCTTCGAGTGCTCGCGCATCGCCATTCGCAATGCGCTGATCGGACGCGTCAGCAGCTGCCAATGCAGCGTCAGCGGTGACCGTGATGAAACTATTCAACGCGCCATCCATCTGTTCGATTCTGTCGAGATATGCGGCTACGATCTCGCGCGCCGAGAACTTGCCGGCCGCCAAACCATCACGTATTTCAGACAAGCTGAGTTGGTGCAACGCGGTCATTCGATCACCTTCGGTACCAGATAGAGGCCGTCCTCGACGCTCGATGTGGTTGATTGCAGCTGCTCGCGCTCAATATTCGGGTCCGCGGTGTCAGCCCGCAATCGTTGCGACTGATCGAGCGGATGCGCCATCGGGGCAACATCGTCTGTATCCACGGACTGCAGCTGGTCCACGAAGGCCACAATGCTGCCGAGCTTGTCAGTGAAGTCGGCGTGTTCGTCTTTCTCAAAACGCAATCGCGCCAGAGTCGCCAATTTATCAATGTCGTCGCTGGATACCGACACCCTTTTCTCCTGTATTTAAGGTTCTTCGCGGACACCGGACGCGCCCGACAGCAGACCGATAAGAATACACCGAAGCCTTGCCGATTGTCCCCCCCGTTGCTAGAGTTCACGGAATTTTTCGGGGTCGGACCCAGTACATAATGTTCAAGAACCTTCTCGGGTATTTTTCCCACGATCTATCGATCGATCTTGGGACCGCAAACACTCTCATTTACGTGCGTGGCGAGGGCATCGTGCTCGACGAGCCATCGGTCGTCGCTATACGCGAAGATTTTGGCAGTGGCGGACGTCGTGTTGAGGCCGTCGGACAAGATGCTAAAAATATGCTTGGCCGTACGCCAGGCAATATCACCGCTATTCGGCCATTGAAAGATGGCGTCATCGCAGACTTTACGGTGACAGAGAAGATGCTGCAGACCTTCATCAAAAAGGTCCATGGCAATCGCTTCTTCACCCCACGCTCCCGTGTGCTTATCTGCGTGCCGTATGGCTCAACGCAAGTTGAACGGCGCGCAATTCAAGAATCCGCGGAAGGTGCAGGGGCCAGCAAGGTCATCTTGATCGCGGAGCCGATGGCCGCAGCGATCGGTGCGGGCATGCCGGTCCATGAAGCACGTGGCTCAATGGTGCTCGACATCGGTGGTGGCACCTCGGAAGTCGCCGTGATTTCGTTGAATGGCATCGTCTATGCTGCTTCAGTTCGAGTCGGTGGTGACCGTTTTGACGAAGCCATCACCAACTACGTACGACGCAACTATGGCATCTTGATCGGCGAGGCGACCGCTGAGCGAATCAAACATGAGATCGGATCTGCCTACCCTGGCGCAGAAGTCTTAGAGATTTCAGTCAAAGGGCGCAACCTGTCTGAAGGTGTGCCACGCAGTTTTACGCTGAATAGCAACGAGATCCTCGAGGCACTTCAGGAACCGTTGCAAGGCATCGTTGGCGCTGTCAAAGAAGCTTTGGAGCAAACACCACCAGAACTCGGCGCCGACGTCGCGGAACGCGGTATCGTCCTCACGGGTGGCGGCGCGATGCTGCGGGATCTCGACAAACTGCTGATGGAAGAAACGGGGCTGCCGGTGGTGATCGCTGAAGACCCACTGACCTGCGTGGCACGGGGTGGCGGTCGAGCACTCGAGCTGATGGATGAATATGGCCCATCAGTCTTCGGGCTTAACTGAGGCTTGCGTGTAGCGATATGCCTTCCGGGTCCAATGGCGTTCACAGGCTAAGCCACGGAAGAGCGCTCGGGCTACGCACCTTTATTCTCTCGATTTTCTGCATTGGGTTGATGATGATCGATCTACGCGGAGACATGCTGCGTCCCGCGCGCGAGCTGCTGATGAGTATCGCGTACCCTTTGCAAACCGTTGCAGCGACACCCGCCTCTTTACTCAACTGGAGTGATGACTCGGGTCGCAGCCGCGCGGAACTCGCGCTTGAGAATGCGCGATTGAAACGCGAGCGACTGCTGTCCGATGCGAGACTTCAGCAATTGAACGCGATCGCTGCCGAGAATGACCGGCTTCGAGCAATGCTCGACGCGAGACCTCGAGTTGGCGCCGATATGCGCGTCGCGCAGATTATCGATGTCGATACGGATCGCTATCGTCATCGTGTGGTCTTAAATAAAGGTGCGAATCAAGAAATCGCGACCCGACAGGCAATTGTCGATGCCAACGGCATTGTCGGACAGGTGATTGAAGTCGGGCCGTTCTCTTCGAACGTCATGCTGATCAGCGACCCCGGACATGCGATTCCTGTCGAAGTGGTTCGCAACGGCTTGCGCACTGTGGCGTTCGGCGCTGGCGAATATGATCAATTGGATGTGCGTTATCTGCCGAACAACGCAGACGTTGTCGTCGGTGACCTATTGGTCACCACCAGCCTCGGGGGCGACTTTCCACCCGGCTACCCCGTCGCAGAGATTACCGCTGTCGATATTCAGCCAAGACAGGAGTTTGCGAAGGTAACAGCCACGCCCGTCGCAGCACTCACCCAAATCCGCGAAGTGCTCGTGCTGGCATCGAGACAACCTATCACCGACACCGAGGACGAGGATGGCCAAGAAAGGGAGTGATCGGCCATCGGTTTTGGTGCTCGCACTGCTGATTGCGTTACTGCTTTCGGCTGTACCTCTGTCTGAATCATTGGCCCCATTCCGACCGGACTGGGTGGCATTGGTGTTGCTTTACATGGCGATCTACACACCGAACCAATGGCTGATGACGAGCGCGTTTTTTTGCGGACTGATCATGGATGCGCTGTTCGCAACACCGTTGGGACAATACAGCCTTGCATTGATCATCGCCTGTTACTTCCCGCATAAATTGCACCTCAGACTCATGCTGGTGCCGATATGGCAGTCCACCGTGAGCGCCGTGCTCTACATCGCGACCTATCAATTCGTACTGTTTTGGGTCAACGGCGCTAACAACAATGATGTGGGCGCAGGCTTCTATCTATGGCCGATCATCGGCACCGTCATCGTCTGGCCGGTGTTATTGGTTATACTCGACACTGCGAGACTCGGACGACGGACCAAGACCTGACCCATGGCCAACCTGCGTGCAATCAAGGACACAGCTGCAGAGCAAAGGCTGTTTTTTGGTCGCCTATTGCTCGCCGTATTGGGTGTCGTTCTCGGTACCGGTGTCGTCCTCGCGAGGCTCACTCAACTGCAAGTGGTCGATCATCAGCAGTACGCAGAGCTTGCCCAAAGCAATCGCATCCGTGTCGAAGCGGCACCGCCAACTCGCGGCCTGATTCTTGACCGCAATGGTGTCGTCCTGGCTCAAAATCTTCCGGCCTATCAACTCGAAATGATTCCAGAGCAAGTCGAAGACATCGATGATGCTTTGTCGCGTCTCGTCTCGGTTGGCTTGCTCGATCCGCTGCAGCTCGATGACATCCGGCTTCGCATTCGCCGAACCGCCAAGTTCAATCCCGTCACGCTGAAATCGCGGATGAGCGAAGCGGAGATTTCAACGTTCGCATTGCAGCGGCCTTATTTTCAGGGAATCGATATCCGTGCACGGTTGCGCCGTGACTATCCGCACGGATCTCTGGCGGCACATGTCATCGGGTATGTCGGCGGCCTCAGCGCACGGGACCTACAACGCGTTGACAAGGCTAACTATGCCGGCACCTCGCAGATCGGCAAGACGGGTATCGAGCTCACGTACGAAGATGTACTGCACGGCGAGGTCGGCCACAACCATGTGTTAACAACCGCCGAAGGACGCGCGGTCGAATCCGAGTCCCGCGATGAACCTGTCCCAGGTCAGAATGTCTACCTCACGTTGGAAATAGGCCTGCAACGACTTGCGGAAGAACAGCTTGCCGGACGCCGTGGCTCTATCGTTGCGATCGACCCCAATACCGGCGAAGTGCTCGCGATGGCTAGCTCCCCCGCCTACGATCCGAACAGCTTCGCCCGCGGCATTAGTCAAACGGACTACAGCGCACTGCAGAACGACCTCGATCGACCGTTGTTCAACCGATCGGTATCCGGTCGTTACCCACCGGGCTCAACCATTAAGCCGATGCTAGGCTACGGCGCACTCATCAGTGGCCGAACCAATGCCAACCGCACCGTGAATTGTGAGGGCCACTTTAGTCTCCCCGGCAGTACGCACCGCTACCGAGACTGGAAACCAGAAGGTCACGGCATCATCGATCTACGAGATGCGATCGCTCAATCATGCGATGTCTACTTCTATGAACTTGCCCAAGATATGGACATCGACTTGATGCACGAACACTTGGTCGCATTCGGTTTAGGCAGTACCACCAACATCGAGATTCCGGGCGAGAAAGCAGGCATCGTACCTTCGCGAGAATGGAAACGCGGCAACTTCAGAAAACGTGCGGACCAGGTGTGGTTTCCCGGCGAAACAGTCATCGCGTCAATCGGTCAGGGATACATGTTGGCCACACCGCTACAACTGGCGCACGCCACAGCGACGCTCGCGCTACGTGGCGCGAGGATGCAACCGCATTTGACGCTGCAGTTCCAAGATCCGATCAGCAACGATATCGAAACACACGGCGTAGAGTCGCTCACAGGCATGCCTGCAAGCAGCGATCCGCATGCCTGGCAACATGTTATCGAAGCAATGCAAGACGTACTGCAATCGCCGCGCGGGTCCGCCTACGCGACCGGCAGTCGCGCGGCGTACGCTATCGCCGGAAAGTCTGGAACCGCGCAAGTATTTTCAGTTGCGCAAGAAGAAGAATACGACGAACTTGAGTTGGACGAGCGCCTGAAAGACCACGCATTGTTCATCGCGTTCGCGCCGGTCGATGCGCCCAAGATCGCCGTTGCAGTCGTGATCGAAAATGGCAGCAGCGGCAGCTCTGTCGCAGCACCCATCGCGAAAACGTTAACTGACTATTGGGTCGAAAGACCGTGATGTTTAAGGAGACGACGGAATTCCGCCAGCGCGAGGGGCAAAACACAACGCCCTTATTGCAGCGGCTACACTTGGATGGTCCTTTGCTCGCCGGCGTGTTGCTGTTGGCTGGATTCGGACTCTTGGTGTTGTATAGCGCATCGGGCAAAAGCGAGGCGCAAACGACCGCACAAGCCATCAGGCTCTGCGTCGCGCTAGTTGCCATGTTCATCCTTGCGCAAATTCCTCCAGCGACTTATCGCAGCTGGGCCCCGGCCGGCTATGCACTCGGACTAGCGTTGCTGGTCATGGTGCTCATCGCAGGCGAAACCGGCAAAGGCGCGCAACGCTGGATACATATCGGCTTCCGGTTTCAACCATCGGAAATCATGAAAGTTGCCGTTCCGATGATGGCTGCTGCATTCCTCCACGCGCGAGCATTGCCACCCAACTTCAAAACGTTGTCGGTGCTCGCGATCATGATCGGCACCCCTGTCGCGCTCATCGCCAAACAGCCCGACCTTGGTACCTCAGTATTGATTGGCGCATCGGGGTGCATCGTCATTTTGTTGGCGGGACTTCGCTTCCGCGTGATTGCAAGCCTCGGCGTACTCGCGGCGGCGGCCCTGCCCTTGCTGTGGGCAAATATGCGTGACTACCAAAAACAGCGCGTATTGACACTAATCGATCCGCAAAGCGACCCGCTCGGCTCCGGCTACAACATCATCCAGTCCAAAATCGCGATCGGCTCCGGCGGCCTGTTTGGCAAGGGATGGACGAATGGCAGTCAAGGCCAACTTGAGTACTTACCAGAACGAAACACCGACTTTATTTTCGCGGTCATCGGCGAAGAATTCGGTTTGCTGGGACTCACCGCTCTGATGCTGACGTATTTATTTGTCGTCGGTCGTGGTTTGTTCATCGCAAGTCAGGCAGGCGATACCTTTACCCGGTTGCTCGCAGGTAGTATCTCGCTAACGTTTTTTATCTATGTCATCGTCAATACCGCGATGGTCACCGGTCTGTTGCCGGTGGTCGGCGTTCCCTTGCCATTGATCAGCTATGGCGGCACCTCGATGGTGACCCTGATGGGCGCTTTCGGTATTCTGATGTCCATACATACCCGCAAGCGTTTACTGCCTCGCTGAGGAGAAGGAGACATGATGGCCCGAACGATCCGTGCAATGACTGCGCTGACTGCCACACTGATATTAAGCGCCACCTCCCATGCGCTCGATGTGCAGCGCGATGATGTCAAACAGTTTATCGACATGATGGTCAATGAACACGGATTTGAACGCGATGCGCTCATCGACACGCTTACGGGCGCCAAGAAGCAACAATCCATCCTGGACGCCATTAGCCGCCCTGCAGAACGCAGTAAGCCTTGGCACGACTATCGCGACATTTTCATCCAAGACAAACGTATCAATGCTGGCGTTGAGTTTTGGAACACCCACGAAGAGACAATTGCTCGCATCAGCGATGAAACCGGAGTACCGGGTGAAATTTTGGTCGGCATTATCGGCGTCGAAACCTACTACGGCCGGATCACCGGCAAATACCGTGTGCTCGATGCGCTGGCGACACTCGGATTTGACTATCCGCCAAGATCGAAGTTTTTCCGGAAAGAGCTCGCTGAGTTTTTGATTCTTGCACGAGAAGAGCAAGTCGATGTCGACGCGGCGCTCGGCTCTTACGCGGGCGCGATGGGTTCACCTCAGTTTATTCCGTCGAGCTATCGACACTATGCTGTTGATGCGGATGGCGATGGTCGTCGCGACCTATTCAGTAGCTGGGAAGACATCATCGGCAGTGTTGCCAATTACTTCGTGCGGCATGGTTGGCGTAGCGACACTGAAGTGGTTGCGTCCGCAACGCTCGGCAGCAACTTCAGTGGCGAGGTGCCCAAAAAGAATCGTCTTAAAACGGACGACACGATCGACGGTCTCAGCGAGAAAGGGGTGATGTTCTCGACCGGCTTAGCCGGAGATGAGAAAGCACGGCTCATCGCGTTTGATGGTGAAAGTGGACCCAAGTACTACGTTGGCTTTCACAATTTCTACGTCATTACACGCTACAACCGTAGCGCTATGTATGCGATGGCGGTATGGCAGCTAGGCAACGATATCGCGGCAGCGCGCGAGGCAGACGCCCAAGTTAGCGCGTTGTGAAAACCGTAAGGCTCGCCGCGGCACTCGCGGCGCTGATCGTCACAGGATGTGCGGCAATACCTGAGCCCGGTGACGGGCCGCCGCGTCGCGATCGCGCGGTCACAAACACCGGAGGCGTTCCTGGGCCGGAACCACGAAGTGCCTCGGGCAACCCACGCTTTTATGATGTCTATGGCAAACGCTACTACGTCATGCAGAGTGCCGTGGGTTATCGTGAGACGGGTATCGCGAGTTGGTATGGCAAGAAGTTCCACGGCCGCCTGACATCATCAGGCGAAGTATTCGATATGTATGCGATCTCCGCAGCGCATAAAACCCTACCGCTGCCGACGTGGGTCAAAGTTACCAATCTCACGAATGGGCGTTCGCTGCAGATACGAGTCAACGATCGTGGCCCATTCGTCGACGACCGCATTATCGACCTTTCTTACGCCGCCGCCCGAGAACTCGGTCTGATTGAGGCGGGCACCGGACAGGTTGAAGTCTCCGTCATCGATTTCTCGACTGACCGCAGCGAGACGACAGCGGAGAACCAAGCGCCACTCTATATGCAAGTCGGGGCATTCGCGGATATCGCGAATGCGGAGCGGATGCGCGACACGCTGAGGGCCTCTATCGCAGAACCCGTTTTCGTGGCAACCGGTGTCACAGGCGGTGGCGCCACCGTACATCGCGTCCAAATCGGCCCCATCATCGATATCACCAGCTACACCGAGATCGAACGCCGTCTGCGTGCGCTCGGCTATGAGGGCAGCCGACTCATCAGCGCGCCCTGACCTTGGGCGCGGCAGCGCAACTAATGCGCTATTGAACGGTCTCAAAAGTTGAGACGGCGCTGCTTTGTTCTCGCCGCTGTGAAATAATTGCAGGGATTTTTTTGGAGGATGACCACGACATGCATCGTCGACCTGGGCCTATTGTCGTTTTAGCGGTTCTGCTTGTATTCCCGACGCTCGCATTGGGTGCCAGCTTGCCTATTCCAGCGCCGCCGCGAATCAATGCGTCGAGTTACGTCGTGCTCGATGCCGATAGCGGCCGCGTCGTTGCCGCCATGGCGCCTGACTTGCAGGTAGAGCCAGCGAGTCTTACCAAACTCATGACCGCCTACGTCGTCTTTCAAGCGCTTGCCGCGGAACAAATCGCCTTGTCCGACATGGTGCCTGTCAGCGCCAACGCTTACCGCACCGGCGGCTCACGCATGTTTATCGAACAGGGCAGCCAAGTCAGCGTTGAGAACCTCCTGCAAGGCATGATCGTCCAATCCGGCAACGATGCAAGCGTCGCACTCGCAGAGTATGTCGCAGGTACAGAAGCCGTTTTTGCAGACTTGATGAACACGTTCGCTGCCGAACTCGGCATGGTCTCGACGAATTTCCAGAACGCCACCGGCTTACCGGGTGACCAGCACTATTCAACGGCGCGGGACATGACGACACTGGCACGCGCAATCATCAATGAGTTTCCCCAGTACTACGCGTGGTACCGCCAGAAGTCATTCACCTGGGGCGACATCAAGCAAGATAATCGCAATCGCCTGCTCTGGCAGGATAGTAGCGTTGACGGCATGAAGACGGGCTACACCGAAGCGGCGGGCTATTGCTTGGTCTCATCCGCTGTTCGAAAAGACATGCGGCTCGTTGCAGCAGTCATGGGCACGCCGAGCGCCAAAGCCCGTATCGACGCGAGCCAGTCGTTGTTGAACTACGGCTACAGATTTTATGAAACCATGACGCTGTACACGACCGGGCAGTCCGTGGATTCGGTACGCGTCTGGAAAGGCAAAAGTGACGAGGCGAGTCTCGGTGTTGCCGCACCCGTCGTTGTGACTGTACCGCGAGGTGCACGCGATGAATTGGTACCGGTTGTCAGCGTCAAGCGCGCGCTCTATGCCCCCCTGGCCGCGAGCACCGAAGTCGGCGAGCTTCGTATTACGCTTGATGGCGAGTTGCTAGCCACCGCACCGCTGGTGGTGCTTAACGACATCGAGCGCGGCGGTCTTTGGAAACGCATGACCGACGAAGTCTCGCTCTGGTTCGAGTAACGATTTAATGGCTCAAAAACCGCTTCCCTATGCGTGGCATGAAACGCAATTGATGCCGCTAGAAGACGTTCGCATTTCGCCCTTTGATCGAGGCTATCTCTTCGGCGATGGTGTCTATGAAGTCATCCCATTCTACGATGCGCAGCCAGTTGGTCTCGATGAACATCTCGACCGTCTCTGCTTAAGCCTCGACGCAATTGCACTTGAGATGCCGCACAGCCGCGACACGTTGATTTCGATCTTCAATGACGTTGTTGCTGCCAATGGCGGTGGCCATCAGTCCTTGTATCTACAATATTCTCGTAGCGGCGATATCGGCCGCGATCATGTGTATCCAGATCAGGCCTATGCCAGTCTGTTTGTTATGTGCCATGCACTGACGCCACCTACGTCAGACACATACCTTTTGGGCAAATCGGCTGTCCTTGCACAAGACACACGTTGGTTGCGATGCGATATCAAATCAACCTCTTTGCTTGCGAACGTCATGTCGAAAGAAGCCGCTGCCAAAGCCGGCGCGATCGAAGCAATTTTGCATCGGGATGGTTTCATCACGGAAGGCTCCACCAGCGCCATTGGCATCGTCAGTAACGGGACCTTGAAAGCACCGCCGCTCGACACCACATTATTACCCAGCGTGACAAGAACACTGACCTTTGAGGTCGCTGAGGCATTAGGGATTCCAGCCATCGAAGGGCCAGTCAGCGTCGATGAATGCTTGTC
>JBCAZE010000232.1:0-4205 GCA_039700805.1 Pseudomonadota bacterium
GCGAATAATTTCCTGATAGCCGTGCTGGCGATTTACGTGTTGCTGGCGAGTATCCTGCGCTCTTACAGCCAGCCGCTGATTATCCTCGCGATCATTCCGTTCGGACTGACAGGCTCTGTGATCGGCCATCTGCTGCTCGGCTTTGACATGACATTCTTGTCTTTGTTCGGTGTTGTCGCTTTGTCGGGTGTCATTATCAACGACAGCATCGTGCTGATCGATTACTTCAACCAACTGCGACTGGAGAATACGGACAAGGTGACAAGCGCGATCGAGGCCGTGCGACGGCGGTTCCGCCCGATTCTGTTGACGACCTTAACGACTTTCATTGGTCTGCTGCCAATGATTACAGAGACCAGCATGCAGGCTCAGTTCCTGATCCCCATGGCAATCAGTCTCGCTTTCGGCATCATGTTTGCGGCGTTGGTGATTTTCCTTCTGGTCCCGGCATTGCTGGTGCTGGGACGCGAGAATCGGATGGAAGAGTCGGGTGGTTAATGGTGTGCACCGACGGGGCAAGAAGCCGTTAATTACGGTGCAGAATACCGGGTTCACAACGCCGGCTCAGATAAATCCCTTCGGCCAGTCTTCGTCTCGAACTAGTCTCTCCGTAAGCACGAGAATCTCTGTCTTTAATTCATCCGACATGGTCCTGGCTTCTGAGAGAGCGAACGCTAGCTCACGAAGCGTCTCACCAACTTCGCCACGATCAATACGATGTTTAACGAGATGTCGTCGCCTTGTTGGGAAAGTACCTACAGTACGTCGGTCGCGTCAAACGCCGTGAGCGAAGCTCTTTGGGTGGAAGCGTTCTGCGACAAAAATCGTGAGTACCAATGCGACGAAGAGCATCCAGAGATCAACGCTCGTCAAGGCGTTCCAGATAATTTCCCATGGTTGTAACAACAGCAATGGAGAGCGATAGATCGCCCAGCCTAGAGCGAAGAGTGCGATACCGATCCAGAGCTCTGGTCTGCGCAAACGAAAGAGTAGGAGTGCGAAAGGGTAGGCGATCAGTAGATTGATCAAAAAGTCCGTTGAAAAACTGATGGCAAGGAACAAAGCGCGATTGAAAGGAGCAACTTCCCTAAGCAGCCACCATGAAAAAGGATTGTCGGAGGCAGCGATGTAACCCCAGAGAAAAACGGCAACCGTGTAGTAGCTGAGGCATACGGCAATCGCCATCGCGACCGTTGCTCGATTAATTGGTGTTCGCATAGTCTCTATCCCTGGTGTCTGTTTCCTATCGCGCAAAGCTGTGTCGCAATACCACCGCTTTCAGTTCCATTGAAGCGCGTTTCGTAGGAAAAATCTAATGGTCACCTCACAAAACTCGCGAGGATTCTTCCTTCGTCTTGCTTAACGTGCCAAGAACTCTCTGACGATATCAGGCAATCGCTTGAGTGAATCGCGATCTTTAAACTCGTGGTCGATGTCAGGATTGCCCATCTGTTGGACACGATAGCCCGGAAGCGCATCAGCGAATAGTAACGTCACGAACGTATCGACTAATCGCTCTTTCAAACCATGGGGCACAGAGAGTTTTCTGATGACCGACTCTTCAATGCCTATGTGGACGACTTCGTGGATCAATGTGTAGAGCGGGTTCGCATACTGTCGAAACCCACCTTGTGTGTTTGTGAGCATCGTGATGGTTGCATTGTCGGGGTCGTAACTGCCTCCGGGGCCATACAGTGTCAGGATAATGGCGTACTGATCATATGCCCGGAAACCCCATACATAATGTTCCGCCTCGATCGTTGACAACATTGTGTTGAGGGTCGGCAGCGCTGCAGCAATCTTGTCGTATCCGTGGCGATAATCCTCCTCTCGATAGACGGACTCTCGCATGAAAGTCTGCAGTGACACGTAGTCATCGTCGTTCAAGGTCCCGGCCCTTGCTTTGTCTTTTAGAGCGACGATGAGCTGTCCGTCGGGCAGCGACACGTCATACCCATTGGCCTCAAAAAAGCGCGTGTCTCGGAGACTGCGCCAGACGTAGTCTGTCTCTTGTTCGACGGTTGGAATCACCGCGTCGAATCGTTGGGTTGGCTCAGGTTCGGCGGCGTTACCAGTACCAAGAATCAGCGACAGCACGAGCAGTGCTTTTAGTTGCAAGAAAAGAGCATGGCAACGCGGTTCGTGACGGAAGTGCTGGTTAAGATACATGGTGCGAAAGACTCCCCATCTATTATCGAACATCCCGACAATACCTCTTTCGAGTTTTTGGAAGCACGGGCATTAGGGCCGTCAAGCTGTGACACAACGTATCCACCGGCTCGTTTGGTGGCGGTAGTGTGCAAGCGTTATGAATGGCGTATTCGAAACCATTTGGGCCTGTGTATTCCACCAGCCAGCTTGTTGCGTGTACGCACACACGTAACTCTTGCGTGGCTTCATTGATACCGACGGGGTTCTCTTCAACTGTCTGCAACGATTGCTCGACACTGGCTCGGATGTCGCTCCAGAAACTATCGTCGATTTTCTCCGTCACAACGGTTGTCTCGTAGCGCCGTGATGATGCGGGGAAATTTTCCGGACACCATCCGCCGGCACCGTCGTAAAACTTGCCTGTCAGTGTTGAGAGGGCATCATCGGTCCGCGCCACACGAATCGAGAGTGGTGGGTCGTCGTGCACAAGTATCGTCATACGGACAGTTTCTACTTCAGCATCTCTGACGACGGGCTCCTCGAGCTCGCGCAAGTGAGCGGCAAAAAGCGCGCGATCTATCGGCCAGCGGTCGTCTGCCTCGAAAAAAGGTGCGCCGGTCTGCACCGCAGTGCAATTCAACCCATCGACTTCATCGTCACGCGCAGCATCCAGCGCACAGCCGTTCAGAAACAAAGCGATAACCATGCCGGCGATAACTCGAATAGTCGTCATTGATCTTCCTGGCTTGATCGTGCGTCTGGCAGTGCCAATGAACACTGGAAGGATGCCGCCTCACCTTCCCGCGATGGACTAGACTGCACCTTCATCATAGATCCGCGAGTAGTCAGCAAATTCCGTCTCTTTCAAATCATCTTCGATGACACGTCGTGCAAGTTCAAAATCGACGACGTAACAACACACCTCCATGGTTCCCGAACCTGAGCTGCCGCCATCCACATGACCTAAGCCGGTCCAGCCGAGCGTCTCATTCAGTCGATCACCCAAACGATTCCGCTTCTCGAGATCCTCGGAGGTGCCAAACCCGTCAACCAGATACTCGACAAGCAAGACGCGATGATCATCTAGATCAACAGGCCGGTAGCCCTCTGCGACCAGATCATCGATTTCCTTCTGAATGCGTTTCTTTGCCTTCGTGAACAAACTGTCTTTCAACGTCTTTGATTCACCCTCGGTGCCGAGTTCACCCCAGTGCACTGTATGGACGCCTGAGCCATCATCCCAGGTCTCCCAGTAGCGCGACGGCGGTGGTGTGAGCTTGTAGAGTTTTAACGGCATTGATCGCTCCGTTGGTTCATAACAGACCGCCATCAGGCCAGTTCGACCAGTGCGTGTTTGATGGTTGAGTCGGCGCATAGCAACCAGGATCACGCTCAGTCAGCACACGCGCTATTTGCTGAAACGTCTCATTCCCACTCGGTTTGCTGTCCAAATCAATGACATCTGGGTGATGCCAATCATCGAGTAGCAAGAGCATCTCCGCGCCTTGCGGAATCATCCGTTCCCGTTCTGCTTTGCTTGCCAGCACAAGATCGCGATGGCTTGCAGCGAGTGCTCGACAGAGCTCAAAGATCTGCACTTCTGATGGGCGACTGAGGTCAATGCCACTTTCACGGTAGTGGCTGAGGTCAGGAACGTAAACAGTCTGACCACGCACGGACAGGCTCTTGGTGTTCGCTGCAACCACTTCGCCATCCTGCGTATCGATCCAGTCATCATCGTCGAACGGCATAAAGAACTGCATCTCATTGTTCGGATTCAATCGAAGATATTCGTTGTATGCATCGGCGCTGACAAAATCTTCGCGACGTTGTCGGTTGTTCAGATTGCTGCCGAAGTTATAGACGCAAGTGTCGGGGACGCCAGCTCGCGGAGAAAAACCGAATACTTCGATGGTGATATGCCAATCATCAGCCGATCTAAATGCTGCCAATCGCGTCGCCGCCAAATAAACGTATCCGTTGTCGAGCATCGGAAAGGTGAATGCCTCAGCACATGCATCTAAGGTTTGGAGAATGTCGTTCTCGGACCATGA
>JBCAZE010000052.1:0-17959 GCA_039700805.1 Pseudomonadota bacterium
TTCTGACGCGACGCTTCTGAAAGCAGGTGCTGCGTGGCGACGAGTTCGCGATACAGCGCTTGCGTTTCATCCCGCGCCTCCTCGGCACGAACAGCCGCAAGAGACGACATCAACGCAAAGACATGGAAGGTCAAGTAGAGCGCGACGGAGAAACCGGCGTTGTCCCAAAACCAGTGATACTCCCACAGCAAAAACCACCCGCAACCGATCAACACCAACGAAACGACAGCCACCCGGAGCCCAAACAGCGATACCGCCATAGCGATCCAGATTATCGTCAAAATCTGTAAGTAGTCGATTGGGATGAACCATGCCATCGAACCGGCGAATCCGAGCTGCACAAGGCTCGCAACACGACGTTGATTCAGCGTTCGTTTCGGGCTCGACGCCATCATCATGGCAATGAAATAACCCAACGATAAGGCGGCAGCGATCTCCAGCAGACCCGCGTAACGCGTCGGTGACGAGAGAATCTGAGAGATCATCGTCCCGGAGATCACAAACCACGTCACAACGGCGACGAGGGTTTCGAACTTCACAATACGGCTTTGCGGTTTCATAGCAGCATTCTCTACTACTGGCCGGGCGAGCGCTATAGGCCAAAAGTCATGGTTTGAAGATGTGACCACTGGCACTGTGCATCTCCCGCGGCTGACTTTAATCTGACCTCCAAGCTTCAAGGAGACAGCACATGCACCTCGTCCATGCCACTTTGTTCAAACTTCATATCGCCATCGGCGCAGTCGCGTTGCTGGTGTTTTGGCTACCCATACTGACTCGAAAAGGGTCACCACTGCATCGAAAAGCCGGGCGTGTTTTCGTTATCTGCATGACAACGGTCGCGATCAGTGCGATGGCGATGTCTTTGATGGTGCTTATCGACCCGATCGGCGTACGGGTCCCCGAACGCAACCTCAGTTTCGAAGACGCGGCTAGACTCGCTGATGCGAACCGCACCTTCAACCTCTTTCTACTGATGCTTGGTGTCCTGACATTTTCGAGCTTGAGACACGGCATGCTTGCGCTCAAAACGAAGAGCAATCCTGCCGCGCTTCGCGCACCATCCCATCGGGCGCTGTTGATCACGCTAGGGGTGTTGGGCATTGCTGTCGGCTTTGTTGGCGTGCAAGAAGGTGCCGTTTTGCTAATCGTTTTCGCCGTATTATCCGTCGTTGGCTCGTTCAATAGCTTGCGCGATACACGCATCGCGGCCATGGATCGAAAGCAGCGACTGAAAGCACACTTTGGTGGTTTGATCGGCACGGGCGTCGCCGCCTACACGGCCTTCTTCGCTTTCGGTGGGTCTCGTTTGCTCGCCGACATCTTGACCGGCCAGTGGCAAGTGCTCGCCTGGATAACACCCGCCATTATCGGAACTATCGCGATCCGCAGGGTCGAAAAAAGACAGAACCAAGGAGTCACCGCATGAATATCCTGTCACGTACTATCCGCTACATTCCCGCCGCGTTTGTTCTTTGCCTATCGGCGCAACTGCTACATGCGAGCCCAGGTACCGACGCCTACGCTAATGGTGACTTCGCAAGCGCCGAGCCAATGTTGAGCCAAGAGCTTCGCGCGGAAGATGACGTCGAGAAACGAATTCTCCTCGGTATCATCAGTATGTCCCGAAACGACTTTGACGAGGCCTACACGCGATTCTCTGAAGCTGCCGAACGCTATCCAAACAACGCCGACGCGCAATACTGGGTCGGTGCGAGCTCCGGCTCACTGGCGGGCAACGCGAGTATTTTTAAGGCATCAGGACATGCGAAGCGCGCGCGGAAGGCCTTTCAGCGAGCCATCGAGTTAGATCCAGAGCATATCGAAGCCCATCAAGGTCTGATTCAGTACTATCTTCAGGCACCCGGGTTTCTTGGCGGTGACAAAGACGAGGCGCTGACACTCGCCAAAAGCACTGTAGACTTCGCGCCGATCGAAGGCCGGCTACTGGTCGCTCAGGTCTATGGCCAAACCAAGCAACCTCAAAAGCGTGACGAAGTGCTTGCGGCACTCCTCAAGGCGGCACCCAACGATCCACGTGCCTACGTGCAACTTGGTTTCCAGGCGCAAAATGACGAGCAGTTTGATGCGGCGCATGACTATTTCTCACGAGCAGCCGAGACGACAAGCGACATCGAAAACGCAGCCGAAACGCGACAATCAGCGCGCTATCAAGTGGGACGAACCGCCGTGTTCAGCGAACAACGCGCAGAGGCAGGAATCACTGCCCTCACCGATTACCTTGAGGGAGACATCACGCCGGCGCTACCGGGCAAAGATTGGGCGACTTTTCGTCGCGGCCAGTTGCATGCACTCACTGGCGATGAAGACGCCGCGCGCAGTGACTTCGAGTCAGCACGCGCCATGACTGAGGACGAGCGATTGATTAAAGAAGTGAAGCGGGCACTGAAGTGACGATACCTAAAGCAGGTTGACCGCGTGGTGGTGATGGTCAGCGCGGTATCAATAGACGCTAACGAAGTGGGCCGTGGCAGCACGAGCAGTGTCGTGCTGCCACAGCCGGAAGCACCTAGTCCTTTTCAGCCGGAATCACACCGCGGCGCATTTGATCCAGCTCCAACGACTCGAATAACGCTTGGAAATTACCTTCGCCGAAACCTTCATTACCTTTGCGCTGGATGATCTCGAAGAAAATCGGCCCAATCGCATTCTCTGTGAAGATTTGAAGTAGCAAGCCTTGATCGTCCGTTGGTGCGCCGTCGATCAATATACGGCGCCGACGCAATTCATCAACGTTCTCTCCATGACCTGGAATACGTTTGTCGATGAGATCGAAGTACGTCTCGATCGTGTCTTGGAACTTCACGCCGTTTGCACTGATGTCATCGACAGTTTGAAAGATATCGCTGGATCCGAGTGCGATATGTTGTATGCCCTCACCATTGTAGTCGCGAAGGAACTCTTCAATCTGGCTATGCTCGTCTTGGCTTTCGTTGAGTGGGATACGGATTTTGCCGCACGGACTGGTCATGGCCTTCGAAACCAAGCCCGTCACCTTCCCTTCGATATCAAAAAACCGAATCTCACGAAAATTAAAGAGCCGCTCATAGAACCCGGCCCAAACATCCATATTGCCGCGTCGAACGTTGTGCGTGAGGTGGTCGAGGTAAGTCAGATGCGTACTCGCTGCCGCCATCTTCTCTTGCCACCCATCCTCAAAAACGAAATCGACATCGTAGATCGTCTGGTCGCCGTAGCGATCGACCAAATACAGGCGACTGCCACCGATGCCCTCGATTGCGGGGATGTTCAACTCCATTGGCCGGGTTTGGTCTTCCACCGGCGTGGCGCCTAGCGCGACCGCGCGATCAAACGCAGCCTGCGCGTCCGTGACACGAAAAGCCATCGCACAAGCGCAGGGCCCGTGCTCACGCGCGAATTGTTGCGCAAAGCTATCTTTTTCGGCATTGATGATGAAATTGATATCGCCCTGCTTGTGCAACGTCACGTCTTTCGACCGATGCCGAGCGACCGCCGGGAATCCCATTTTCGTAAACAACTCGCGAAGCAATCCTGGGTCCGGCGCTGCATATTCAACAAACTCGAACCCATCGGTTCCCATCGGATTTTCAAACCCCAGCGGGGCCTCTGCTTGCGCAGCAGCCATAGCATTCTCCTAGAAATGTCGTGGTTAGCGATTGGCTGATAGTTTAGCAATGCAAAGTGTTGTTTTCCGTGTGATTATCCGCGGTACTGGGGTAATATCTGCACGATATCTTATTTATTGGCTGTTTTTATGCAGGATTCAATCACTATTGATAAATTTGACTTTGCAATACTGCGTGCGCTGGACATGGACGCGCGGCAGTCCTGGGTCGAGCTTGCTCAGACGGTCAGTTTGTCACCCTCCGCTTGCCAGCGGCGCACGCAAGCGATGCAAAAGAACGGCGTTATCGAACGATTTTCAGTGCAAGTGAATAGCGAGCGATTAGGCTTCGATGTCGAAGCGTTTGTGGCGGTCAATATCGAACGTCAGAACATGGATTTCGCGGCTGAATTCCGAGCTGCGATGCTTGCACTACCGGAGATACGGTCCTGCCATATGCTGTCGGGCTCGATCGATTTTATGTTGCGGATCGTAGCAGCCGATTTACGGCAGTTCGGGCAGTTCATCCAACGAGAAATTTTGAGCCTGCCGGGTGTGAAAGATGCGACATCATCCATCGTACTTGAAGAAATCAAACGCGGACACGATGTACCCGCCGAGTCGCGCTGATCACCACGATCAGTGCGGCGAAATCACAGCATGCCGGCACGCTTGATCGCGAGGTATCGATTCGTGATGGCCTGGGCGAGCTCATCGCACAGGCAATCTTCCACCATCACGCCATTGGCGTGCATCAATGCCTCCGCCTTGCGGCGTCGCGCAAGAAACCGATCCGTTGCGCTGAAGGTTAATGCCGATTGAAGATCCTCGACAGGCTCGTTAGCAACTTCATCAAGCGCACGCTCTCGTAAACTCGCTAACATCACAAGATGACGCTGTTTGAGCGAACGCGTCGCACGCAACAAGTCCTCAGTGTCCTCGTCCCTGACATTGGTCAGCATAACGACGAGGCTGCGTCGCCGCTGGCGAACAGCAAGCTCCGTCGCCGCCGCTACGTAATCGACCTCCTCAGACACAGGCTCCAGTGAAAACACATGCCCGAGGATATCGTTAATTGTCGCAGCGCCCTTGCGAGGCGGAAACCAGGCGCGCTCGCGGCCGACGGTCATCACGCCGACGCTATCCCCCTGTCGTAGTGCCACATAGGCAAGCACTAAAAGCGCGTTCAGCGTGTGATCGAAATGACTCAAAGCGCCGTCTTTGGCCCGCATTCTTCTGCCGGCATCGACGATGAAGATCAAGTTCTGATCGCGCTCGTCACGATAATCGCGCGAGATCATTCGTCCCATTCGCGATGTCGCTTTCCAATCGAGCGCCCGGAGACTGTCTCCCTCTCGGTAGTCTCGGAGTTCGTGAAACTCAAGCCCCTCGCCGCGTTGCCGTCGCAAATGCACACCGTTCTGCTGCAATGGACTACTTTGCGCGCGCAACACGCTGCGGGTCACAGTCGAGAAGTTCGGGTAAACACGGACCTCATCATTCACCGGCAGTGTGACCTGCCGCCACCACAACCCCAATGGCGATGCGATGCGCATGCCAAGGCCATCGAAACGCCAGCTACCGCGAAGTTGTGGTGTACATTCATAGCGAACAATCAACGCGTCTTCCCCGGGGACGATATCGAGTGACATCGGGAATGCATCGCATTCGAAGACCTCCGGAAAGTGGTCGAAAATCTTGACGCGTAAGCTTGGGCGGCCGAGTTCGTGCATGAACTCCAATCGAACAAAAGACCGCGTCTGGAGCGCCATCGCTCGGGCAAGACGTCGAGTCGCGCGTGGCACTGGAAGCCGAAACGCGCGAAACGCATCGACGACAACGATCGCAATCAAGGCGCACGCGACCAACACCCACGTACGAACGCCTAAATCGCCGGCTAGTCCGATAACCCCGGCGACTGCAAGTACAGCAACCCATCCAATCAGTAGCGCGCTGGGAATCATTCGCGCGGTGCTTCTACGCTTTCCAAGAGCTCACGCAAAACATCATCGACACGATAAGCCTCGATCTCCAGTTCGGGGGCAAGCGCTACCCGATGTCTTAATGCTGGCAACGACACATCGCGCACATCGTCGGGAATCACAAAGTCGCGTTGATTGACAAAAGCCGCCGCACGCGCTGCGCGCACCAATGAAATTGCGCCACGAGGACCAGCACCCATGCGCAGGCTTGAAGTGGTCCGCGTCGCGCGCGCAATTCGCACAGCATATTCAACGATGCTGTCATCCACTCTTAGGTTTGCCACATGCTGGCGCGCCGCGATCACCAATTCCGGGCTCAGCACTGACGCGACGTCATCCACGCGTAAGCCGTCCCCGACATGACCCCGTGTTACCGCGCTAACAAGTGTTTTTTCGGTATGCTCATCGGGATAGTCGATGACAACTTTCAAAAGGAAACGATCCAGTTGGGCCTCGGGTAATGGATAGGTGCCCTCTTGTTCGATTGGATTCTGCGTGGCGATTGTCATGAACGGTTCGGACACTTTCAATGACTGCCCCTCGACAGTCACTTGCTGCTCTTGCATGACTTCGAGCAGCGCGGCCTGCGTCTTAGCTGGGGCACGGTTAATTTCGTCGGCCAGAAGAAGATTCGTAAATACCGGACCTCGCCGAATTTTGAAAGACTCGGTCTTCGGGTCGAATATTGCGTGACCACTCACATCAGCGGGCATCAAATCCGGCGTGAACTGAATGCGATTGAAGGCACCGCTAAACGTCTTCGCTAGCGCTTTGACCAGCAGCGTTTTCCCCAATCCTGGAACGCCTTCCATCAATACATGACCACCCGCAAGCAACGCGACAATAACGCGATCGACGACTTCTGGCTGACCAATAAACGCGCGACCAATCTGCTCTCGCACCTCGTTAATTTTCTGCATTAGCATCGCTGCGTCGGCGGTTGGACTCTCGTTCATAGGGCTTTCCTTATCGCCTGCAGGCGTTGGATTTTTTCAATAAAACGGACCGCGCTTAGCGATCCGAGATTGGTGATTGCATAACGAATTTCTTCGCCGTCGATGCCAGTCATAGCCGACAGATGTTGTGCTTGGTCGGCGGGTGCTAGCGTACGAATTTCTGGTCGCAGCCGAGCTGCGCGTTCAATCAAGGCGTCAACAGATGCTTGATGCAGACCGACCGTCGCCCGCTGTCGCCAACTGAGCGCACCCGCAGCGCGAACATGCTCGATAAGCGAACGTGGCGCCTCCGCACCAAATGCCCGCATCGGGCCGAATCGCGGCATTTGTGACCATAGCCAAATGATCAGTAGAACCCCGAGTGTGACAATCGTGAGTGGTACCCATTGCCACAACAAGCGGTACAGCGGCGGGGTATCGATATCCAGGAAAAACCAAACCGCGCTAGGCTGCCACTCGCCCACAACGAGATCGAGAAATAGACGCGCGTGATCTTGCTCGTCAATTGCCCAATTGGTGAATAAGTAGGTACTAGCAAACGCCGTGACATAACCATCGCCGTAAGGCACGCGCACCGCGATTTGCCCATGCCGATCGCCGACGACTATGGGGGAGCCAAATCCCACGGTTGTCGATAACCGCGAGTCAACAGCATCGAGCGCGATGAAATAGGTATCCTCTTCCTCGGCGACGGTGTCATCCGAGATGTCCTCATCAATGACCTCATCCCAGTCGATCGCAAGATGCTCGATACCAAACAGTTCCAACCAGTCGATGCCAGCGTCGCTGATATCGTCTGGAATCAATAGCAACACGTGCCCACCATCTGCAGTCCACTGCTCTAACTGCGACTGTAGCGATCGCGCGTGAGCGACGGTACCAGTTAGCGTCGCAACAATAGCGCCCGATGTCTCAGGAACGCGCATCTTCGATGATTTACTTTGGATGCTATCACTCTCAATACCTGCAGCCTCGACCAAAAGCTGAGCCGCGAGATAATCGTTGCGATAAGCCTCTGGGGTCCATGGTGTTTCCTTTTCGATTTCCACACGCTCAAAATTGGCGAAGAACCAAATGCCAAAAACGAGCGTCATCAGCGCGCCGGCCGTGTATAGAAAAGCGCGACTCACGGTGCAACCTCCGTGGCCGCTAAGGCGGACCAGTCGCTCACCAGCTGCTCAACAATGTGAGATTGTGGCGCATGATTGGCATAGGCCAGTCGCTGCCAAACCAACAACAGATTAGAGAAATACTGAACAACGGTTTGCGGTGCGTGCCGCCGAGTGATAGCGAGACACTCCGCTTCTGTCGCACTGTCGGGAAACCGAAGATCGTACTGATGGGTGAGCCTGTCGAGGGTAGCGCGGTACAGCAAAGCGACGGCTGCGCGAGGATCATCCCGCAGCATCGTCAGCACCGCTGCAGGTATGTCATCCGGCAGAGGTACATCTTCATCATCTGACGGCGGTGCTCTCGATAACTCCGGCTTACTCACTTGCTGTCGGCTAACACCTCGCGCAAGAAAGAGCTTGTTGGCATTCGCTAGCAGGATCAAGACGAGGATTGCGATAACAATCCACAATCCGAATTCACCGATAAACGACAGTACGCGGCCGAATTTGATCCAACCCCCAGAGACAGCATCAATATCCTGCACGTCCTCTTGCTCTTCGGCACGCTCAATTCGGCGCCAGCGTGTCTCGGTGATTTCCGATCCAAATCGGGGGTCAGAAAACGCCTCATCGACTAGCGACTCTGCCTCATAACGAGAAAACGTCCTTGGTAGCGATTCACGCTCTGCACTTTCTGGACGCGCGTTCTTCGACTGGGCTGACACGTCGCCGGTTGACAGCGCCATCATCGTCGCGACAAACGCGGTCAAAACAACGGCCCCTGACTGTTTCTTTTCACGCTGGTTACGATTCACCATGCGACGAAACGCGATCTCGACATCCCAGGCCTCCAAGTGAGTTCGACGATTGATGTAGAGGCCAAAGCCACCGCCGATAAACCAAGGTTGTAGCAAAGCTTGCGCAACGAAATACATCAGCAATGAGACGGCGTTGGAACCGGGCGTGTCCGCATCGATGAACACCATAAGCTCACCACTGAAGGCCTGCTGATAATCGCTCGGGACCATCAAGTAAACGAAGGCCATAATGCCTAAGTACAACGCCAAAACGAGATGATGGTAGAGAATCGTCAACCCAAAGCCATGCCCGGACGCCGTTCTATTGATCGTTTGCATTCGCTGGCGACGTGCCTTTCCAGTAAGCCCCTCAAGCTGTGTGACAGGCATCGCAAGTGATCGGTAAAAATGTAACCGTACGAACGGCAACAGGAATATTTTATTCCGCCACGCCAGAGGCAGCGCGCGTTTCAGTGCATCGCGTATTGAGACTTTGGTGCCAAACAAACGTTGCGAAATGATGTGCAGGACCGGACCATCAGCGATCGGCTCGAGCCACCAATAGGCAACAATTAACCAGCCGGAGTAAGGCACGACAAAGCACAGCGCGGCGGCGAGCAATGCAAAAGGAAACATCAGCAAGAGCCAAACCGCATAGATCGTCCGCCAGTCTCTCCTGACGAGGCGCGCACCGAAATCTACGGCCTCCCACGTCGCACGTGGCTTCAATACGCCAGTGACCTGCTCTAGATTCACCGCCGTCTTCCCGCAAACGCGAAATAAGCGATAACAAACAGCCAAAGTACAGCGCCTACTGTGTACTTCGTCCAAGCCGGAGGCCAAGAGGTCGAAGACCAATAGGCTTCCACAAAGGCCGCAAGCAACATCATCAGCGTCGCGCCATAAACGAGTGTCAACGAGCGGCGCGCCGCAAGCTGCGCTGCTCGCCAACGACCGGTGTTGCCTGGGGCGACCAAAGCCATACCGACCATCAACCCAGCAGCACCGAATATCGCGATACCGGTGAGTTCGAAAGCGCCGTGAGCGACAACAAAAGTGGTAAACGGAATGGTTGCCGGCGTGCCGATGAGGTGCCCGCTAACCGCGCCAAGAAACACGCCATTGAAAAGCAGGAAAAACAGAGTACCTAGGCCAAACAATAGTCCGCCCGCAAACATTCGAAAGCCAATGCCCACGTTGTTGTAGATGTAGTAGCCGAACATCAGTGTATCGGTAGCGGATTGTCGCTCACGACCGAATCGTGCGTTGTCGGGGTCGTACATCGATTCCATGGCCGTCACCTCACCGGCATCGATGAGCGAAAACACCAGGTCGGGGAAAAACTGCAGCAAGACGATGAAGCCAAAAAAGGGCACAAAAAACAAAGCAAACGATGTCATTGTGTAGCGCCACTCATCTCGAAATGCACGCGGAAAAGTCGTCAACAGAAAAGTGCCAAGGGCACTCAACCGTGACCGCCGCGGACGGTACATGAACCGATGGCCTTGAAGGGCGAGCTCGTTCAGACGATGCTGCAAGTCGAGGCTATAACGTCGCGACCGTGACAAGGCGAGGTGGTGACAAATCTCTCGATACAACGCCGCGAAATCATCACCAACGGCCATGCGTTGCGATTCATCGTGTTTACGTGGCGCAGATAAAACAGCGACCGCTTTTTCAAAGGCGTCCCATCGAGGCTGATACTTTTTGACGAATGCGGTCTGCTTCACGAGCGCTCGTCTCCGCCAGCCAACCAACTCGCATAGGCGTGCAAATCTGCCGCTGTGACCGATCCAAACACGGGCTCCAGAATCTCCGCTAATTCCCGCTGCCGATCCTCAGCCAACGTGGCACTGCGCTCTGAAAACGTCACGATAGCCTGTTGCTCGTCAATCGTCAGTGGGATCGGCAATGCCATCGGCGCGTGCCGCGACGCGGCGCGGGTTGGCGAGGGCTTATCTGACTGGTAGATCACTAAGGTTTCGGCGGCGAGATCACCGAGGCGTTGACTCTTCGACGTCAACAGCATCGCAAGACACCCGAATGCATAGGTGACCGGCAGCGCGTCGACAGCCCGAACGAGATTGCGTAGCACTGAGCCGCCGAACGTGACCGGTGTGCCGTTCGCGCTGACGACGCGAATGCCCTGCCATCGCTTGCCGGGCGTTGCACCATCCATCAGCAACTCGAAGGCCACGTTGTAGACCCAAAAGATCAGGAACAACATGATAAAACGAATACCGGCGCCGAAATCACCCATCAATGACAGAATGACCAGACCGACGAATACGATGACGAATTTGATCAACGCATCGCACAACCAAGCCATTGCACGAACGCCGAGGCCAGCGACAGCAACTTGGATTTGAACGCCCTCCGGCGTGTCAATGTTGTACGCGGTATCAACAATCAATCGGGTCGCTTTAGCGGTCCATCACCGCGCTCTCCGTCAATTGTTCTTGTAACAGATATACTGCTAAAGTTCACGTCAACCGCGGACTTTAGAAAGCCACCAAACCGAGCACATGGACGACCAACAAGATATTTACGCACCCCCGACTGCCGACCTCGCGCAAGCGACTGAGGCGGAAGGCGCAGCACAGTTCTATGTTGTTGGTCGACTGAAATTCCACCTACTGTTTTTCTTTACGATCGGCCTTTACAAGGTCTATTGGTTTTATAAGAACTGGGCGCTGTATCGAGACTCAATGAACGTCTCGATGTACCCCATCCCGCGCGGTATTTTTTCGATATTCTTTACACACGCATTGTTCGGTGAAGTCGAAGCCAAGCGTCAGTCGAACAATCAGCCGTTTACTTGGAATCCGAGCGGGCTTGCCACCGTTTATATTGTGCTGTTCTTGATCGGCTGGTTTGGTATTGATCTCATCGAGATACTCGGTTTAGTTGCGGAAGACTCCGTAACTTCAATATTGGTACATTTCTCATTTCTCTATGGCGCCTTTTTCATTTCCATCTTTGTGTTCGATAAGGCACAGCGCGCCGTCAATGCGGCAGCGGGAGATCCAAACGGGGATGCGAATCGTCATTTAACGGGCGCCAATTGGTTCTGGATTATCCTTGGGGTCTTATACTGGGCAGGAAATCTGTTACTCGTCAGCTGGTTCGCTAGCGTTTTTCTGGGGCTGTACTAGCGATCCAGGACGGCAAGGTGAAAAAAAAAGGGGCGCCGGTTGGCGCCCATTGTTGATGTGTTGTGATTATTTCTCTAAAACAGTCGGCCAATTGGCATCGGCCAGCGTAATGAAGCCCGCAGGGTCTTTGCGCCAGGTTTTGCCGACATCGTCGTTGTAGTTGACATACAACTTACCATCCACGACCGCCCAGACTTTCGGATCACCGCTGGCGGTGTAGCCTTGCGAAACGGCCCAAGCACAATAGCCACCGTACTGCGGTGCGTACTTCGCAGGATCTGCCTCGAAGGTTGCCAGGTTGTCGGCACTAGCGAAATGCCATGTTGCACCATTCCACTCTGTGCTGAACTGCTTATTGCCTTTGACAGGTTTGCCTTCCGTAAAATAGGCAACAGTGTCGTAGCCCTTCAGCGCAGTATCCGAAAACAGACTCGTGTAGACGGGTGCTTTCGCGGCGTAAGCAGACGATGCGATAGACAGTAAAAACAGCGCGCTAAACGCGACGAAAATTCGATTGATCACTTGCATGGTTTGGTCCTCTGACGTTGTGTTGTCGGAATAGACCCAGGCGTCTGCAAAAACATTTCAGCCGATAGCAGCGCGATGATTGAACAATACGATCACCGGCATTGATAACGCCGATGATACGAGCGACTATCCATTTCGACTTGCGACAGCTAAGCGCAGCAGGCACTAACGCGTCAGCGCCTGACTGCGATCCAGTGGCAACGCACTCGCGCCGGTTTCTGCATCGCTCGCAACGGCACGCATGGCGGCGAAGAGATCGCGACCCATACCGATTGTCTGACCCACTTCCGGCTCCAGCGTGATCGAACGCGCAGCGAGCGTCTCTTGATCGACGAGAACGGTAAGCGCGCCGGTCGTCGCATCCAGTCGCACACGATCGCCATCACAAATACGACCAATAGCGCCCCCGTCACTCGCCTCTGGGCAGACATGAATCGCAGCGGGCACCTTACCGGATGCGCCAGACATCCGACCGTCAGTCACCAGCGCAACCTTAAACCCTTTGTCCTGTAGAACACCGAGACACGGCGTCAGCTTGTGCAGCTCTGGCATACCATTCGCTTTGGGCCCCTGATGAATAACGACCACAATGACATCCTGTTCTAGCTCACCAGCCTTGAACGCGGCGGCAACATCGTGTTGCGAGTTAAAGACGCGCGCCGGTGCTTCGACGACTTGATGCTCTGCTTTCACGGCAGATGTCTTGATCACACCACGTCCAATATTACCGTCCAACAAAACGAGCCCGCCCGTCGGAGAAAATGGTGAATCAACCGGTCGTAGCACCTCGGTGTCCAAAGAGCGACCACTGCCGGCCTGCCACGTCACGGTGTCGTTGCCGTCAGCATCTGGCTCACCAAGCATCGGTTCTTCTGTGAAGCGCGACAAACCAGGACCAGCAATGGTCATGACATCCTCATGCAGAAGGCCGGCCTGCAACAGCTCATGAATCATCACTGGGATGCCACCTGCCGCGGCAAAGTGATTCACATCCGCTTGTCCGTTCGGATAGACGCGAGCAAGCAATGGGACTACCGCTGACAACTCGCTGAAGTCATCCCAGCTGATCTTGATGCCCGCAGCGGCTGCAATCGCTATCAGATGTATCGTGTGATTTGTCGAACCCCCAGACGCCAACAAACCAACGATACCGTTAATCAACGCCTTCTCATCCATGACGTCCGCGATGGGCGTATAGTCTTCAGACAAACCACTAATTGCCACCGCGCGTGTGGCGGCGGCGCGTGTCAACGCACCACGCAACCGCGTGTGAGGATTCGGGAACGATGTGCCAGGCAACTGCATGCCCATGAATTCGAGCAAGAGCTGGTTGCTGTTCGCTGTGCCATAGAATGTACAGGTCCCCGCAGAGTGATAGGACTTGGACTCAGATTGCAGTAGCTCCTCGCGCGTGATTTTGCCTTGCGCATACAATTGTCGCGCTTGCGCTTTGGCGGCATTGGTAATTCCTGACGTCATCGGGCCTGCTGGCACGAAAATGACCGGCAAATGGCCGAACGACAACGCGCCAATCAAGAGCCCGGGCACAATCTTGTCACAGACACCAAGGCATACAGCAGCATCGAACATATTGTGCGACAGCGCGACAGCCGTTGACATCGCGATGACGTCACGACTGAAGAGCGACAAGTCCATACCGGGCTGCCCCTGCGTCACACCATCGCACATCGCAGGCACACCGCCGGCAAATTGCGCGATACCACCCGCCTTCCAAGCAGCCGCTTTCAACATCGGCGGGTAATCTCCCAGCGGTTGATGCGCGGATAGCATGTCGTTGTAAGCGGATACGATCGCGACGTTTGGACGCTCTTTGCCGGCGAGCGCTTTTTTTCCAGTCACATCATTTGCCGCAAATCCGTGTGCGAGATTGCCGCACGACAGTTCACTGCGATGCGGTCCATCGCGGCGTGCGGCGGCCACCATGGCCAGATATTCCTCGCGCGACGATGCGCTTCTTTCGATCACGCGTTCGGTGACCTCACTCAGCACTGAATGCAACATGATCGTTCTCCCTAAAGCGCAAAGTAACTCGTAACAGGGACGAGCTCCTGACGCAGCACAACGCGAACCGGATACTCGTTCAGCTCTCCAGGCAAACTGGCCTCGGCGAAAACGTCAGCCTTCTCTTGCCCGAAAAACAAGATACCAATTGCCACGCTATTGAGTAGGGCTTGCGGCGACAGACTGATACGCGATTGCGCCTGGCTTGGCGGCTCGGCTAGCACACAAGCTTTGCGGCTTGATAATGCGGCATCGATATCCGCAGCGTCTGGAAACAAGGAGGCGGTGTGTCCGTCGCTACCCATACCGAGCAACACGTAATCGAACGGTGTTGGCAAAGCAACCACGCGATCGCTCATCACTTCGGCCGCATCTTCAAAAGCCACATTGTCGTCATACAAGCTGAAAAAACGCGCCTTGCTCGCATGATCTTTCAGCAATTCGCGACGAATCATCGCGGCGTTACTCGCAGCGTCTGATTCGGGGACCCAGCGCTCATCACTGGGAAGAATGGTGACGGACGACCAATCGATCGGCGTCGCAGCCAATCGATGAAAAACACCGACGGGGGATGTCCCTCCACTGACGACAAAGGTCGCGTGGCCGCGGTGACTGATCGCCTGTGACAGCGTTAAGGCAATGTGTTTGGCAAGGACGTCTTGAAGCCGCTCGCGGCTATCGTAGAACTGCTGGATGAACATGATTACTCCTGGTACCAGGCGCGATCATCACGATCGAGCAGAACTGCCGATGCCGTCGGCCCCCAAGTCCCTGCGACGTAAGGCTGAACCGGCATTGCAGCGTCAGACCAAGCGTCGATGATGCCGTCGATCCAAGCCCAAGCGGCGTCAACTTCATCACGATGCATGAACAGCGCTGGGTTGCCCCGCAGGACCTCCATAAGCAAACGCTCATAGGCGTCGGGATACCGCAGTTGGAATGCCTCCGAGAAGCTCAAGTTCAGTGGCAGTGAACGCAACTGGAAACCACCCGGTCCAGGCTCTTTGGTGACCATGGTGAGCATCATTCCTTCGTTCGGCTGCAGACGAATGATCAGCCTGTTCGCCTCGAGACCGCCGGCCGCGTCGCCGAATATCGAGTGCGCCACCGAGCGAAACTGAATGACAATCTCAGAGGACTTTTGTGGCAGGCGCTTGCCGGTTCGCAAATAAAACGGTGTGCCGTTCCAGCGCCAGTTATCAATGTCGGCGCGGAGCGCAACAAACGTCTCACGATCGCTCTTATCGCCGAGCTCGTCTGCATAGCCGGGTACCGCCTCACCACCGATCGCACCGGCAGCATATTGCCCCCTGGCTGTTGTGCGCTTCACGGAATCCGGCGTTATTGGCCGAAGCGCCTTTAGGACCTTGATCTTCTCATTGCGAATATCGTCGTGGTGCATGCTGAGCGGCGCTTCCATTGCAACCAAACACAACAGCTGCAGCATATGGTTCTGAACCATATCCCGAAGAGCACCCGTGCGATCGTAAAACTGCGCGCGGTTGCCGGTACCGATATGTTCCGCGACGGTGATCTGGACATGGTCGATGTGTGTCCGGTTCCACAGTGGCTCTAGCAGCGAATTGGCGAAGCGCAATGCGGAGAGGTTTTGCACCGTCTCTTTACCGAGATAGTGATCGATACGATAGATCTGCCGCTCGTCGAAGTACTGCCCGACCGCATCATTAATTTCGTGGGCACTATGTCGATCGCTACCGACAGGCTTCTCGAGGACGATGCGTGCACGATCGTTGACCATGCCGTATTCGGACAGTTGCCTGGCTGTCTCGCCAAACAAGGAAGGAATGGTTGCGAGATAAAACGCTCTGATGCGATCCTCGTGCGGCGCCAACATCCCGGCTAACGTTTGCCAGCCGTCCGGTGTCGTAATATCCAAAGTCACATAGTCGAGACGAGCAGCAAAACGCTGCCAAACATCGTCGGTCAGCTCCTCTGCTTTCAGGTAGGTCTCCAGCGCTTTGCGGACGAGATCAACAAATTCATCTCTCGATAACTCGCCGCGAGAGGCCGCAATAATGCGACTGCCCTCAGGAAACTGACCATCGCTATCGCGATGAAAAAGAGACGGCAACAGTTTACGTTGCGCGAGGTCCCCAGTCCCGCCAAATATCACGAGATCAAAGGTCTCTACTGGGACAAATTGGGCCATATTGATGATCCTTGGAAAATGTAACCCCCGAAGAAGCAGTAATTTTACTACAAGTCTCGGGTGGATTTTGGACTCTTTTTTGCCAGTTGCTACGGCAAAAATGTAGTATTACTACATGATCAATAGAATTCGTCAGTTGCGTGGGCAATTCACCCCAACGGAGCATCTTGTTGCCGACTGGATTGAAAACAATCCATTTGATGTACCCACCGCGACGCTAGCCCGCGTCGCATCGCAGTGCGGCGTTAGTGAGCCCACCGTCGTAAGGTTCTGTCGGAAAATCGGTTGTCGCGGCTTTAGCGACTTTCGACTCCGCTGGGCTGCTGGCAGCGGACAGCGGGCCGACGCGGTGCATGCCGAAGTCGATGTCGAAGACTCACCCGCCGTTGTCATCAGCAAAATTTTCGACAGCAGCATCAACGAGCTGCAACGTGTCGCCAATGGCCTGAACTCTGAACGTATCGCGGCAACAGCCGGAGCGATGGCGCGCGCTCAACGGATCATGTTCGCCGGCAGTGGTGCCAGCGCGATTGTCGCACGAGACGCTGAAAACAAATTTTTTCGACTGGGTCTTGCCTGCGTCGCCCTGACCGACGAGCCTACGATTGTTCAAGCGGCAGCAACCTGTACCCAGCGTGACGTCTTTGTTGCGATATCGAAAAGCGGCGAAGGTCGGGCGTTGGTAGAAGCACTTCAAACGGCGGTCAGACGGAAGGCTGTTGGTGTCGCGATGACAACCTCAGGCGCACCGCTCGCAAACAGCGCCTCAATCGCGATTCTCATTGACGCCAAGGAAGATACGGCAACATTTACGCCGATGTCGTCTCGACTCGCTCAATTAACCGTTCTCGACGCATTGCAAGTGTGTACGGCAATCCAAGTTGGACGCTCAGCTCTCGACAATCTAGAAGCGAGCAAGATAGCGCTAGCCGGCATCGAGTCCTTTGGTGGCGAGCTCTAGAGTCCGCGTCGCGGTAACGCGTTGATCAACGCATCAGCAACAAAGTCCGCGCGTTCGATGGTGGCGTTTTGGCCCATCAGACCAATCCGCCAAGCGACCCCAGCAAACTTACCCAGGCCAGCACCGATTTCAATGCTTTCATTTTGTAGCAAGCGTTGTCGGACGTCAGCATCGTCAACGCCATCAGGGATAGTGACGACTGTCAGAGGAGATAAGCGATGGGCTGCATCAACAGCCAATGACAAGCCGGCAGATTCAAGACGCTGATAGAGATGCGCAGCAGCCGTCGCGTGTCGTTCCCATCTCGCATCGAGCCCCTCTTCTCGCACCAGCCTCAATGCTTCACGCATGGCGAACAGTGAGTTCACGGGCGCGGTGTGATGGTATGCACGCGTCTTCTCGCCGCTACTGTAATAGGCTGCGACTAAGTTGAGATCATTAAACCAGCTAGGCACCGGTGCCTTACGATTGGCAGCACGCTGCACCGCCGCGTCTGAAAACGTGATCGGCGCAAGACCCGGCACGCACGATAAGCACTTTTGGCTTCCCGAGTACACGACATCGAGTTGCCAATCATCAACCAGAAGCTCAACACCGGACAACGACGTCACGGTGTCCGCAATGACAAGCGCGCCGTGCTGTTTTGCCAGCGAAGCCAGTGTCTTCGCG